>JAUNGH010000086.1:0-5614 GCA_030524605.1 Oscillospiraceae bacterium
AGGAGGACGTTTTGAAACAGTCAAGCAAGAACCACGCAATCGGCACAGCCGCTCTGTATTGCCGACTGAGCAGTGACGATAATATGGATACCGAGTCCAACAGCATCAGCAATCAGAAAAAAATACTCCTAAAGGCCGCCAAGGAAAAGGGCTACACCGACACGATCTTTTTCGTGGATGACGGGATTACTGGCACCACCATGAAGCGCAAGGACTTCCAGAAAATGCTGACGGCCATTGAGGCCGGGTATATCTCGGCGGTGTTTGTCAAAGACCTCTCCCGGCTGGGCCGCAACTATATCGAGGTCGGCAAACTGACCGAAGAGTTCTTTCCCCAGCATGATGTGCGGCTGGTAGCTGTGGCGGACGGCGTAGACAGCGACGAGGGCGAAAATGAATTTACCCCGTTCCGCAACATTATGAACGAGTGGTACGCCAAGGATATTTCCAAAAAGCGCCGGATTGTCAACAAAATGAAAGGAAATTCCGGCATCCCGCTGTCGCCGCCGCCCTATGGGTACATCAAGAACCCAGACGACCCCCGGTTTTGGGTGATCGACCCGGATGCCGCTTCTGTGGTGCGGCGTATCTACCAAATGGCGCTGGACGGCTATGGGCTGGCGGAAACCGCCGCCGCGCTGGAGCAGGACGGTGTTCTCAATCCTACCTACTACTGGCGGAGCAAGGGTACAAGCCGGGGCGGCTCCAAGAGTACCGTGGAGCCTACCAAGTGGGGCCATACCACCATCAAGAAAATTCTCACCTTGCAGGAATACTGCGGCGACGTGATTAACTTCAAATCCTACTCCAAGTCGTACAAAATGAAACGGCGCATTGAGAACCCGGAGGAAAACCGGGCGATCTTCCTGAACGTCCACGAGGCGATCATTGACCGGGCCACCTGGGAAAAGGTGCAGAGCATGAAAAAGGGCACCCGCCGCAAGCGGCCCACCGTCACCCAGGAACCCAGCGTGTTCTCCGGCTTGCTCAAATGCCCTGAATGTGGCGGAAACCTCAATTTCCACTTTAACCAGGGCAATCACGACATCAAGTTTTTTAGCTGTCAGAACCACAACTCCGGGCTTCGCAAATGCTCCAAAACTCACTATATCCGGCTGGATTTTTTGGAGCGGGTGGTGTTGTATGAGATCAACCGTCTGGCCGCTTTTGCCAATGAATACGAAAGCGATTTTATCAAGGCCATGATGGGCCGCTCCGCAAAGGTTGCGGAAAATGACCGGGCGCGGAAGCAGCGGGAGCTTGATGGGCTGGTGGCGCGGGACAAAGAGCTGGATATGCTGTTTGAACGGCTCTATGAGGACAATGTTGCCGGAAAGATCGACGACGCCCGGTTTTCCAAAATGTCCAAGCGGTACGAGCAGGAGCAGGGCGAAAACACCAAGAAGATCAAAGCCCTGCGGCTGGAGCTAAAAAAGTCGGAGGGCAAGCGGATGGACATCGACCATTTTCTTGAAGCTGTCCGGCGCTACACCAACGCCACGGCAATCACCCAGCGCATGGTGGCGGAGCTGATTGACCACATTGACGTGTATCACGCGGAAAAGCAGGACGGCGTTACCACCCAGCGCGTGGTCATTCACTATAACTGCATCGGTGTGTTTGACGTGCCAGATCGCCGGAAAATCCCGGAGGCCGATATTACCATGCAGACAAGAAAAGGCGTAGCGGTCAGCTACGCCCCGGCGCAAATCGCGGTGTAAGGTGGTGTGGGATATGAGAGTTTATCTTTACTGCCGTGTGGCCAACGATGACAGCTTTTGTCTGGAGGCCCAGGCCGCAACGCTTCGGCGGTATGCGGAACAGGCCGGATATACCATCATCGGCGCGGCCTGTGAGCATGGAAATGGCCTGACGTTGGAACGCCCTGCGCTCCAGGAAGTTACACAGGCCGTCCTCGCTGGCAAGGTGGATGTGGTGTTAGTCCATAGCCTGACCCGCATAGGCCGCGAATGGGGCATGACGCAACGCTACATTGACTTGCTTGTAGAGCATGGAGTCAAGCTCCTTTGCATACGGGATCGGCTGCTGTTCAGCGACAAGGGCGAGGCCCTGATCTCAAGCAATAAAAAAGCGGAGTGTCCTTAATAGGATACTCAAATCCTATAAGGACACTCCGCATGGTCCGAGTGGGGAGACTCGAACTCCCGGCATCTTGCTCCCAAAGCAAGCGCGCTACCAACTGCGCTACACCCGGTTATTTCGTTTTTTGTCCGGCTGGGCCCATTCTCCAAATATCGCGGCGGAGTCAGGGAATCCCTTTGATCCCCTGTCCATATTATTTTACCGATTTATTTCACAAAGTCAAGAGCCTCCTCGCCTGTCCGGCACAGCTTTGTGCCGGACAGGGCCACTGCGAAAACGAACCAAAAAATGCACATGACGCGGGGGTAGTTCCACAGGTAGTCCGCCAGGCCGCAGACCATTGTCCCGCACAGTGACGCCGCGGCGGCGCAGGTGATCGTGCGGGCGGCAGAGTCGGGGCAGTGGCGGACCGTGCGGGCGGAGCGCTTGATGTTCCACAGCATGGAACTCACGAATCCGACAACGCCCAGCAGACCTGCCTCCACCCAGACCTCCAGATAGAAGTTGTGGGAGTGGACATAGGGGAAATCCGCGTGGTAGAGGTTCCAGTCGGCAATGTACGCCTGGGGGGCGGCGGTGCCCAGGCCCGCGCCCCGGATGGGGCGGCTGCGGATGACCTCCAGGGCCGCCTGGATCAGCGGGATACGGCTGGCCGTGGAGGAATCCGACAGGTTGGTGATCGTCAGGATGCGGTTCCAAATCGTCGCCGGCAGGAACGGCACCGCAAGGCAGCACAGCAGGATGAACGCCGGGATCAGCTTCGGCTTCCACAAAAACACCATCACCGCCATGGCACAGGCGCCGCCCACCCAGCTGGCCCGGGAGTAGGTCATGCCCAGGGCCGTCAGGCCCAGGACGAACACGCCGCAGGCCAGCAGCTTGCTGAAAAGGCGCTTCGAACACAGGATCAGCGCCACCACCAGCGGCAGCAGCAGGATCAGCATCTCGGCAAAGGTATTGGCGTTGTCGAAGATGGACACCACCCGCCCCGGCATGCCGGCGTTGACTTTCAGGTCTACGGTGGAGGAACTGACCTCCACCCCCTGGATGCGCTGATAGATGCCGTACAGGGATGACACCGCCACACAGACAGCGCCGCCGGCCGCCAGCCGCATCAGGTCCCGCGCCGTGCGGACGGCGCTGACCGTCACCAGCACGCACAGAGCCGCCGAGATGTGGTAGAACAAAAAGCGCAGGGACAGCGACGGCGCGTAGGAGCACAGCACCGCCAGGAACATGGCCCCGAACAGCACCAGCGGATAAAAGCCGGTGTTCGCCAGATCCAACCGGAGGTCCTTCCGGTGCATGGCCCCGGCGTGGAACAGCACC
Source organism: Oscillospiraceae bacterium (assembly GCA_030524605.1). GTDB lineage: Bacteria > Bacillota > Clostridia > Oscillospirales > Oscillospiraceae > Oscillibacter. The sequence continues at coordinate 3,433 of JAUNGH010000086.1, forward strand.
AGCAGCAGGGCAAAGCCCATCAGGCTGTAGGCGTTGTTCCAATAGTCGAAGGGGATGACCCACAGCAACATGATCAGCCAGGACTGGGCAACGGCGGTCTCCTCCCCCATCTCGAAGGCCAGACGGGCGAAAAAGCTGTCCTCAAAGGTCAGCGAAAACGCGCTGTACAGCCGGTGCAGAAGCCGCCCCGGCAGGTTCACCAGCCAGGTCAACCAGCGGCACAGGCAACTCTCCGGCCAGGCGCGGGCCACCGCGCCCTCCCGGCACAGAGGGCGCAGGACGCGGCTTCCGTCGATCTGGCGGCCGCACCAGGCGCCGGCGGCCGCCAGGACGCGGTGGACGGCACTGTCCTCATAGACGGCGCACAGCGCCAGACACAGGTGATACAGATAGCTCTCTCGCAGAAGCGTCATAGCAGGATGTTCCTCGTTTCGTCAAATGCGGTTTTTCAGGCGGTACAGCTGGGTCAGGGTGAAGAAGTGCTTCCCCTTCACCAGATTCGCCACCATCTGCTTATTGGGGTTCAGGCCCACCGGCGTCACCCCGGCGATGGCCTTCGCCATCTCCGGGCGGCGGCAGATCTCCTCCACCGCCTTTTGCTTCTGGCGGACGGACTTCTCGTTGCCCCGGGCGTACTCGTTGCCGATGGCGATCAGCAGTCCCGCCCAGTTGGAATTCTCCCGCCACTGGGGCCGGGCATCCTCCAGGCCATACTTCTTCACCAGGGCCTCCTTCCGCTCCATGAAACGGGTGAAGACCTTCATAAAGTCCTTCATATACCTGTGGGTGGCGGAGGAGGGGTTCAGGAAGTAGCGGTACAGCGGCTGCTCCGTTACCGCCAGCTTTTTTGCGTTGCAGAAGTACTCCATCAAAAACAGCTCGTCCTCCAGATAGGCGCCTTCAAAGGTGATGCGGGCCTTGCGGAGGATATTGGCGGAAAACAGGTACCGCCAGATGAAGCCGTTGAACAGCGGCACCCGCAGCCGGTCTCCCAGCAGAGGATACACGATGCCCTCCCGGATGCCCTGCTCGTCGTACACCCCGGCGGGCAGCAGCTTTTCCACCGACTTGCTGCCGTCGGCCCCCAGGTTCAGGTGGGCGCAGCCCACGGTGTCCGCCCCGCTCTGCTCCCGCAGGCACCACAGGGACTCCAGCGCCCGGAATTCAAAGCGGTCGTCCACGTCCAGAAAGGCAATGCAGTCGCCCTTGGCCTCCCGCAGCCCCAGGTTCCGGGCCTCGCTGACGCCGGCGTTTTTCTTCTTGTGGAACACCCGGATGCGGTCGTCCTCTGCAGCGCATCGGTCGCAGATGGCGGGGGAGCCGTCGGTGCAGCCGTCGTCGATCAGCAGCAGCTCCCAGTCGGGAAAGGTCTGCTTGACCACGCTCTCCACACATTTTTTCAGATATTTTTCCGCCTGGTAAACGGGGACGATCACGGAAATACTGGGCATGGTACCCCTCCTTTGGCATATCGCCGTATAACAGGAACATTGTACCCCATTCCCGTTGGAAGGTCAACGGGTTTTCCGGGAAAAGCCGGGCATACTAGGGGCGAGGTGATGGATATGCAGGACACGGAATTGCTTCAATACGTCCACGAGACCGCCGAAATGGGCATCCAGAGCCTGAAAAGCCTGGAGGGCCGGGTGCGGGACCAGGGCCTGCGGCAGGCGCTGGCCCGGCAGACGGAGGAATACCGGGACATCTCCGCCGCGGCCGGAGCGCTGCTGCGGGAATTCGGCGCGGAGCCGAAGGACCCCGGCCTGATGGCCCGGGTCTCCTCCGAGGTCATGTCCACGGTGAAGAGCCTGGCGGACCCCTCCGCCTCCAACATCGCGGAGATGGTCATCCAGGGCAGCACCATGGGCATCACCAAGGGCACCCGGCATCTCAACGACTACACCGGGAACAACTCCCAGGTCCGGCGGCTGGCGGAAAAGCTGCTGCGGACCGAGGAGGCCAACGTGGCGCAGATGAAGCAGTACCTGTGACGAAACGTCACAGGTACTGCTTTTTCCGCAGGCGCTCAGCCCAGCATGCCGGAGGACCGCAGATGTCCGACGCGGGCCTGCAGCTCGTCCAGCGTGCCGATGCAGCCGTCCTCCCGCCGCAGCTTGGTCTGCATGCCCGGCGGCAGGGTCTGGAAATACTCGTAGGACGACAGGTCCTGGTCCAGCAGGTC
>JAUNGH010000086.1:5714-9390 GCA_030524605.1 Oscillospiraceae bacterium
CCGGCGGCAGGGTCTGGAAATACTCGTAGGACGACAGGTCCTGGTCCAGCAGGTCCGTCAGGCAGAGATAGCGCTCGTCCATGAATCTCACCTCCGCCGCTAGTCTGCCCCGGATGGCGGCCAGGCAACCGCGAAACGCGTCGTTTTTCGCCGCAGGAGTCCTTTACAGCTTCAGGCCCCTGATCTCCCGCTGCAAAAGCTCCAGAAACCGGGCGGCGTGGGCGCCGTCCATCTGGGTGTGGTGAAACTGGAAGGACACGGGGAGCGTGGTTTTCAGGAGACGCTTCCGATACCGGCCCCAGATCAGGAAGGGGTTGTTGTAAAAGCCCGCGTAGATGTTGACCGCGCCGTCGATCTCCGTCTGGGGCAGAGCCGAGGTGCCGATCACCATGCAGCCGTCCCCCAGGTCATAGGCCCGGCCGGTGCGGCGCACCTGGTCCGTCAGGCGCAGGTAATCCTGCTGAAAGCGCCCGAACTCCCCGGCGAAGGGGATGTCGCAGGTGCTGATGTCCCCGTTCCGGGTTGCGACCACTGTGTTGACCGCGATGCGGTCGAACTGCATCAGCTTTTCGCCCACCGGCAGGTAATAGAATTCCTCCACCTGGGAGGCCGCCTTGCCGATGCACCAGCACAGCAGCAGGTTGAATCTGCAGTTGTGGCTGCGGCTCAGCTTCACCAGGTTCGTCACGTCCAGGGTCTTGAACAGCGTGACCATGGGCATGGGCGCGCGCATCCACAGTTCAAAGGCCGCCGCCCGCTTTGTTTGACTTGCATCCACTTCTCTCATATCGATCCCTCCCTGCGGTCTGATTTGTTGAACGCGTCCCACTATATCACATGGGCGCGGTTGCGGCAAGGGGCCTGTTCAACGGCAATGGCATTTGCCATTACCGCAATTTATAATTTTGATATGCTTTTAACTGCAAGAACTGCGGAGAGACATATTCTTTATGCCTCCATTCCTTTGCCTGCAAATAGCCATCATCCCTGGTGTTGACATATGTATCGGTCAATTCGGTATATGGGGCAAGCTTTTTCACAATACGAGCCAGTTTATTGTAAGTCTTTGTGACACATTCCGGCCTCGGGACATATTCTCCCCCGTCATCATAGTAACCGGAAATCACAAACAGCCGGCTTCGGAAAATTTCTTTTGTCTCATCATTCTTAAAAGAAAATCCCGCTTCAATAACTGTATTTCCGAAAGTCGTGTAGCCTCCTATGGCCGCAGCTTCAAGGGGGATCGGCCGTCCTGATAATTCCCCGGCTTCCGGGACATGGAAATAGTAACTGCGCTCGTTTTCTGTGACAATATCCAAGGTCTGTCCATACACCGGTTTTCCGGAAACAGATTTGATGATGACACAGCCACAGTCCAATGCCACTTGCGCAATTTTTAAAAAATCTTCATATCCCAGCCAGTAATTGATCTGCTTTCCCATAAGTCCCCCTCATCCACTTTTGATTTGCAGACCCCATTATACGGGCCTTTTGTCCCGTCTGCAAGCGGCCCCCGGCAAAACCGCCGCTTTCCAAGCGCCGCCGCTTGTGCTATAATGATTGACACATCAGCACCAGCGGCCCGTCTCAGGACCCGCCGGAAAGGAGCTTCCCCATGAACTACTACGACCTGGATGGGCGGCTGGCCGCGTCGGCGGCGCCGGGCCTGCCCTTTGCCCCAGCGGCCCCCGGCACTCCCTCCCTGTTTCTGGCGGAGCGCTCCCCCGCCGCCCCCGTGTGCTTCCGGGCAGCAAGCCCCCGGCAGCTGACGGCGGAGACCGTGGACGTCTCCTGGCTGGACCCCCGGCGGATGGAAAATCCCAGCCCGGAGCTGACGGCGGAGGTCGCCGGCAGTCTCCGAAACGGGACGCTGACGGCGGTGAACCTCCGCCACCCCCGCTGGCGGGACGCCCTGGCCTTCACCGCGCCGAAGGCCGGAAAAAAGCGGGTCCATCTGCTGGCGGTGGGCGACGTGGGCGGCACGCTGCTGACCGCCCTGAAGCTGCTGGGCGGCGACGTCATCTCCGCCATCGGCATCTGCGACCTGAACGAAAACACCGTGGCCCGCTGGACCGCCGAGATGGGCCAGATCGCCTGGCCCTGGGACTACGGCGCGCTGCCGGAGGTGGAGCCGGTGACGGCAGGCCGGCTCTTTGACTGCGATGTCTTTATCTTCGCCGCCACCAAGGCCGTCCCTCCGGTGGGCAGCGGCGTGCAGGACGTGCGGATGGCCCAGCTGGCCGCCAACCGCCCGCTGGTGGAAAGCTTCGCCCGCCAGGCCCGGACGGCAGGCTTTCGCGGGCTGTTCATCGTGCTCTCCGACCCGGTGGACCCCCTGTGCAGGGCGGCCTGGCTGGCCTCCAACACCGCGCCGGACGGCACGGTGGACCACCTGGGCCTGCTGCCGGAGCAGGTCCAGGGCTTCGGCCTGGGCGTCATGACCGCTCGGGCGGCGTATTTTGCCAAGCAGGACCCCCGGTTTTCCGGCTTTCTCACGGAGGGCCGGGTCTTCGGCCCCCACGGCCAGGGGCTGGTGGCGGCCAACTCCATTGAGCACTACGACGACGCCCTGTCCCGGAAGTTGACGGAGCTGGTGGTCTCCGCCAACCTGCGCATCCGGGAGTTGGGCTTCAAACCCTATGTGGCCCCCGCCGTGTCCTCCGGCGCCATGCAGCTTCTGTTGACGCTGCGGGGGGACTGGCACTGCGGGTCCGTTCCTCTGGGCGGGATCTGGTTCGGCGTGAAAAACCGCTTCACCCCCCACGGGCTGGAGGTGGAGACGCTGGACCTGCCGGACGCGCTGTTCGCCCGCCTGCGGGAGACGGAGCAGATGCTCAGCGTTGATCAAACCTGATCTCCGCCTATCTTTTATCTCTTATCTCCAAGAAAGGGGGTGTCCGGATGGCACAAACGTTAACGCTGGTCCCCTTGGGGGACGCCCTCTCCCCACGCTTCGGGCAGGTGCTGGACGCCGCCCTGCAAGGGCGCTCCCACCAGACGGTGAATTGGCTGACAGACCCGATGGAGGACCAGCGCGTCCTGTGCGCCGTGCCCCTGGGGGCGGGCGGCGTGAACCCCGCTTTTTACAGCCTGCTGGCCTTTCTGCGGACCCATCCGGGCTGCCTCTCCGGAAGCGTGGGCGGCGTGCTGGTGGACGGGCCGGGGGACCTGTACACCAAAGCCGTGGGCCGGGAGCTGGTGCTGGCCGCCAATCAGGCGGGCTGCGCCTTTCCGGGCCGCCCCCTGGTGGAGGGCACCGGGGATCTGCGGAATTTCACCGTCCAGGCGAAGACCGCGGGCTGCTCTTTGGAGGAGGCATACCGTCTCGCCGCCGCCGGCCTGGCGGGCCGGGTGCTGGACTTCTCTCCCCCCCGCCGCGTCCGGCCGAAGCTGCTGGTCCTCCACGCCTCCAACCGCGCCACCAGCAACACCCTGGCCCTGTGGGGCCGGTGCCGGGAGCATCTGGAGGCCCGCTGCGGCATCACCGAGATCGGGCTGCGAAACGGCACCCTGGAAGACTGCGCCGGGTGCCCCTACACCATGTGCCTGCACTACGGGGAGAAGGGCGGCTGCTTTTACGGCGGCGTCATGGTGCAGGAGGTCTACCCCGCCCTCCGGGAGGCCGACGCGGTGGTGCTGCTGTGCCCCAACTACAACGACGCCCTCTCCGCCAACC
>JAUNGH010000087.1 GCA_030524605.1 Oscillospiraceae bacterium
CGGATACGCCGGGAGCATACAAAAAAATTCGCTGCGGGACTTCTTTTTCCCTGACCTCAGCCCAGCGCGGCACCGTAGCCGGTCAGCGTCGCAATGATAATGAAAGCCCAGCCGATCACTGTCTGGATCACAATAAACTTTCCAGCAAACTTAGCCCAGTCCGCCCAGGAAATGCGGCCCACAGACAGGCCCGCCATCAAAACGCTGGACTGCGGATAGATGAAGTTCGTCAGGCCATCGCCCAACTGATAGCTCAGGATAGCAGTCTGCTGTGTAACGCCGACGATGCGGGCCAGCGGGCTCATGATCGGCATGACCACGAACGCCTGACCAGATCCGGAGATAATAAAGAAGTTCACGAAGATATTTAGAATATTCATACCAATGGCCGTCAAAGCGGGAGGCAGATTGCCAATCACACTTGCCGCCGCGTGAACACAGGTATGAATAATATTGCCATTTGTCATGACCAGGGAAATCGCTCCCGCGAAACCGATCATCAACGCGCCGAACGCAATCTGCGCAAAGCCTTCCGCTAAATACTCACAAATCTTGTTGGGAGAATATCCAAACACAATGCCGGAAATAATTCCGCCCACAAAGAACACGCAGGAAACAAACTGGAAGTTGCAGAGCCCAACAAACACAGACCACACCACAATGCCGAACATCACCGCGAAAATGATGAATACGGCCAGACGGCGCTTGGTCAGTTCAACACCCTGAACATCGCCATAGGATTTCACAACATCCGGGTCATTAACGCAGTAACTCTTAAGCGGATCTGTCCGAACCTTTTTCAGATAACTCACAATCAGCGCAGAGTTGACAAGCCAGTATACAATGGCCGCTATTACTCGGAGCTGCCAGCCGGAATACATAGGAATTCCCGCGATCATCTGCGCATTGGCTGTCGTCGGCGTTCCAAAGGGAGCCAGCGTAAAGCCGGCGCTCAAGCCGAACAGGATAATGGATGTACCGACAATGGCATCGCCGCCCAGAGCAAAACCGATCATCAGTCCCAGCGGGATAAAGGCCACGTTCGCCGGCTCGGTAATACCCATCATGCCAAGGACGACAAAGGGAAGCATTACAAGAGGCACCGCGATATTCGCTCTATTCTTGACCGAGTAGGCGAATTTGCCAATGGTCGCATCCAGAGCCTCGGTCTTGTTGATGACATTGATAGCGCCGGAAATCAGAAAGACGCACATGATGATCATCGCATTGTTTACACAGGCCTGCGGGATTGCCAAAATCATGTCCCATAGCCCAACCGGAGTCTGCGCGATATAGTGGAATGTATCGGCATCAATGACATTCTTGCCGTTTACCTCCACAAAGTCGTATGTACCAGCGGGGATGATGTAGGTCAATACGGTCACAATAACCAACAGCGTGAACAGGATCAGATATACATGCGGCATTCGAAACGCTTTTTTTGTTTTCTTCAACTCGTTACCCATATTTTCCCATTCCTTTCCACTGTGCATCAAGACACCAGGGAAAATAAACCACGGTGCCTCCAGCACAGCCAATCACAATTTGTTAGGCTACACTTGAGAAAAGAGGCGCACCGCACTTTTTGCGAAACGGGGTCTTATATTACAGCGCTGTGCCCTTTTCTCCTTCTCACATAAGTCCCTTCGCTTCCTTTAAAAAATCCAGTGCGAACTGCGCATACAAGCAGGCAGCCTGTTCAATCGCGTCTTCATCAATATTGAACTTGGGATTATGATGCGGATAGCGTGGGAGCTTTTCTTCGTTTTTTCCGCCCACAAAAGCAAACATGCTGGGGGCCTTTTCCCTGTAGAATCCAAAATCCTCTCCAGCCATAACCTTCCCCAGAGAATGGTCCAGGCTGCTCTCCCCCCATAGTTCCATACATGCTTTCCTCGCAATCAGCGCAAGCTTTTCGTCATTGATGACCATGGGGCAGTGCGGCTGGTAATACAGGCTTCCCGTAACGTTATAGAGTTTCTCGGTGCCTTCTACCATCCGCCGCAATTTTTCTTCAAACAACTGGCTGTCCCTCTCGTTGAAAACGCGGATCGTCCCCTCCATATACGCGTCGCCGGCAACAACGTTGTATATTTCACCTGGCTTGATATACGCATTGGGGCCGGAATATATCCTGCTGACCGTCAGCACAACATCTGTCAGCGGATCAAATTCCATACTGACAATCGTCTGAAGATTCATGACCAAAGAGGCCAGCGGAACCGTCGTATCCACTGCTTGATAGGACGCGGAACCATGTCCGCCCACGCCTTTCAGCGCAATCCGGAATTCAATGGGGGACGCCATCTGCTCACCGCCGGAAACATAGACCTTGCCCTGTTCTACATCGTTCCAAACATGGATGCCAAATACGGCGTCCACATCATCTATCATTCCGCTGTCAATGATCTCCCTTGCGCCTGTCGCGTTCTCTTCTCCCGACTGAAAAAGCAGCTTCACTGTCCCAGGCAATTCATCCTTCATCTGCGTCAAGATCTTGGCAGCGGAAAGCAGGGCCGCTGTATGTCCGTCATGACCGCAGGCGTGCATAACCCCATTACGGCAAGAGCGGTACTCAATGTCATTCTCCTCTTGGACAGGCAACGCATCCATATCAGCACGGAGAGCGACCGTCTTTCCTTTCGCCGCTCCATAGATTACGCCCACGACATTGGTTGCCGCTACACGGAAATGCTCAATGCCCAGTTGGTCCAATTCCTGTTCGATCCTAGCAGCGGTTTGAAATTCCCGTCCGCCCAATTCCGGCTCTTTGTGAAAGGCTCTTCTCAAGGCAATGCCATATTCTTTCCCTTCATGGGCAAGCTCACGGACTCGCATAAAATTCCATCTACCTCCTTTTTCCGCTTCACACTTGATCTATAACCAGCAGCGCGCAAAGCCTCCCTTGGCCAAAACCTCCTTTCCGGGAAGGATTTGTCATGCACGGTTGTCTGGCAGTCAAATCCCGCGGCGCAGGATTTGATTCCATATAGTGGCAATTCTGCCTGTGGTAACATCTGTTTTTACGGTTCGCCTATCCTGTCAATATCTCTTTCTCTCTTGCGCAACGCCATAAATTTCCGTATTACGGAATTAAATTTCAAAATTTGAGGTAAAAAGAACGCGCTTTTTTATACTTTACCGCATTACCGATCATCCGCTTCTCTTCTTTTTCCGTTATACGGTTTTTAATTCCGAATTACGGAATATGAAATGTGCCTCATATGAGGCACATCCTTGTGTCGAATTTTGTTCCCTTTTTACAAGAAGTATGATATATTATTATCATGCATTTGTCAAGAACTTTTGTTTATGCTATTTTTTGTATAAAGGAGCCTGAAAGCCATGGCGAAAGAGCAGGTATCCAGCATTCTCCGGGCGCTGGAGATTTTGGAGTGCTTTATGGATGTCAAAACGGAGTGGACGCTGAAAAACCTGGTGGAGGAGCTGCACATGCCCACCACCACCGTCTACCGCCAGATCTCCACCCTGACGGACCGGGGGTATCTGACCCAGGACCCCATCCGCAAAAGCTATCGGGTCGGGCCGCGGCTGCTGCTGCTGGCCAGCACGGTCCTCAGCCACTCGGACCTGCGCAGCGTCGCCCGTCCGGAGCTGGAGAAGCTGTCTGCCACCGTCAAGGAGACCATCAACCTCAGCGTCCTTCTGGACCGGGAGATCTTTTACTTGGACAAGGTGGAGACCTTCCGCTCCGTGGTCTGCAACACAAAGGTCGGGACGCGGGCCCCCGCCCATGCCACCAGCGGCGGAAAGATCATGCTCGCCCACATGAGCGAGGCTTTTGTGGACGACTACTGCCGCTATCTGCCGGACATGAATCCGTTGACGGAAAAGACCATCACCTCCCCCGAGCAGCTGCGCAGCGAATTGGCCTGCGCCAGACTGACGGGCTTTGCCATCGACGACGGCGAGATCGAGCCCGGCCTGATCTGCATCGGCGCCGTGATCCTGGGGATCGACCAGGCTGTCCTGGGGGCCGTCAGCATCGCCGGCCCCACCTTCCGCATGAAGAAGGAACTGGATATGATGACCCGGGAGGTCAAGCACACCGCCGCCAATATCTCCCATCTGCTGGGCGGACGCCCGTAAAAACAAAAGGGAAGGCCATTGTCCTTTTTTCCACTCCGTGGTATAATAAGTTCACACCTTTTCAAGCCAAAGGAGAAAAACCATGCTTCCTTTTGAAGACATCGAACTGTTTGACTGCCCCCTGTGCCACGGCGCAGGTCTCTTTCAGGAGGAGGGCGGCTGGTGCCTGTACGTCTCCTGCCTGGACTGCGGCTGCCACACGGCGGCGCTCTCCTACTCCTCCGAGGAGGAGCGGCAGGAAATGGCCCGCCGTGCCGCCAGATCCTGGAATGTCGGCAAGGTCATTCATTCCGGCCCCGGGGACTGATCCCCTCCGCAAAAAAACACGCCGTCCGGCAATGCCGGACGGTGTGTTTTTTTGCTGTGTGCATGTCACGCGAAGAACCGGCGCAGGGTCTCCAGATTCCCCTCCATCAAGGACAGATAGGTGGCTCCGCCGGCCAACTCCTCTCCGGACACGTTGTGGCAGGTGTGGAACATGGCCGTCCGGGCGCCGGTGGCCTCGGCGATGCTGTCCGCCACCAGGTGGTTGGAAAACTCAATATACCAGACCGTCGGGATCTGTTCCGCCTGCACCTTGTCCGTCAAAAAGGCAATGGTCGCCGCCGAGGGCTCCGTCTGGGTGCCGCAGCCGGGAAAGGCGGCGTAGTAGTCCAGGCCGTACTCCTCCGCAAAATAGCGCAGGGGGAAGCGGTCGCCAAAGACGATGGTCCTGGAGGGCTGGCTGTCGAAAAAGGCCGCGAATTCCCCATCCAGCCCGTCGATCCGGGCGGCATAGCCCTCCGCATTCGCCGCATAGACAGCGGCGTTGGCCGCGTCCAGCTCCGCCAGCTTCTCCCCCACGGCGCGGGTGATAGCGGCGGCGTTCCGGGGCGAGGTCCACACGTGCTCGTCCATCTCCACCACCTGCCCAAGGCCGTGGCTTTCGTGGTCATGGCCGTCATGGCCGTCGTGATCATGCTCCTCGTGGTCATGGTCGTGGCCCGGCTGGGACTGCATCCCCTCCACGGTCTCCTCCTCCAGCAGGTCCACACAGTCGATCATCCGCATGCCGGCCCCCCGCATCTCCACGGCGGAGAGGATGGTGTCCACCCAGGCGTCGGACTCGCCACCCAGGTACAAAAACAAATCGCAGTCCTGGACGGCCAGGATGTCCGCGGGCGTGGGTTCATAGGAGTGGCTCTCCGCCCCCGGCGGCAGCAGCAGCGTGACGTCCGCCAGCTCTCCGCCCGCGGCCCGGGCAAAGTCATAGGCGGGAAACACCGTGGCGACGATCCGAAGGCGTCCGTCGTCCGGCCGCTCCGGCGGGGTCTGTGCGCAGCCGGTCAGCAGCAGGATGCACAGCAGCAGGGGTATCCATTTTTTCACAGGCAAGGTCTCCTTCAAATTGAGAATGATTTTCGAATTCACATGATACCACGCCCCGCCGAAAAAAGCAAGTGTGATTATTGTGTAAAGGAAACTTGACAAGCACCTCCTTCTGTGCTACAGTCTATGTAAAGGAACCTTTACAAGCAGGAGGGCAACATGGAAAACCGTGTGGAACAGCTGCGAAAGGCCCGGGGACTGAGCCAGGAGGAGTTCGCCCGGGCCATCCGGGTCTCCCGGCAGACGGTCAGCTCCATCGAGACGGGGAAGTACAACCCGTCCCTGGAACTGGCGTTTACGATCTCGGATTTTTTCGGCTTGGCAATTGAGGAGATTTTTGTGCACGAAAGGGGCGTTTGCGATGAAAAAAAGTAACCTCTGGTGGGCGCTGGGCGCCGTGGCGGCGGGCGCAGCGTTCTTCCTGGCAGGCCTGCTGTGGGAGACGCGGCTGTCCGCCATTCTCTGCGGCGCCGGCGGCGGCTGTTTTTTCAACGGCGCGGTCCAGCTGCGGCGGTATGTGAAATGGACCCGGCCCGAAAACGCCGCGGCCTACCGGGAGCGGCTGGAGCAGGAGCAGATCGACCTCCGCGACGAGCGGAAGGAGATGCTGCGGAACAAGTCCGGGCGGTACGCCTATCTGCTGGGGCTGGCCGTCTGCTGTGCCGCCATCTTCCTGTTCTCCGTCCTGGGCATTTTGGGTGTTCTGGAGGGGTATCGGCCCGTCATTTTGTTCCTGGGGGCCTATGTGGTGTTCCAGTACGCCGCAGGGATCGTGATCTACCGCCGTCTGGAGCGGCGCTGCTGAACGCCGAAAAAGGGCTTCACAAATCCGGAAAAAGGCGTATACTAGAGCTATCTTCCGATGAAACGGGGTGTGCTGTATGAACGAGCTTTTCAAACGCATCAAAACCAACGCGCTGGTCACTGCTGCGCTGTACACCGTGCTGGGCGCGGTCCTGCTGCTCTGGCCGGAGCTGTCCACCAGCGTGCTGTGCATGGCCCTGGGCCTGATTTTGTTGGTGTGCGGGCTGGTGGACATCGCCGTGTTCCTGCGCTGCCGGGACGGCAGTCTCTACGCCGCCGCCCATCTGGTGATCGGCGTGATTCTGGCGGCGGTGGGCATCTGGCTGTTGGCCCGGCCCACTTTGGTGGCGGTCATCATCCCCCGCATCATCGGCGTTTTGATCTGCGTCCACGGCGCCAGCGACCTGGGGGACGCCGTCACTCTGCGGAAAAACGGGTCGTCCCGCTGGGCCGCCGCCCTGCTGCTGGGCCTGGTGACGCTGGCCCTGGGCGCGGTGCTGGTCTTCAATCCCTTTGAGGCGTTCGCCACCGTGGTCCGCATCATCGGCGTCTTTTTGATCTACGACGGCGTCAGTGATATCTGGATCGCCGCCCAGGTCGGCAAGGCCGTCCGGCAGGCGGAGAAGGACTCCAACGCCGCCCGGAACGCGGTGGATGTGGAGTACCGGGACGTGAAGGACGAGTAAAGAGAAAGAGCGGCGGCACCGCTCTTTCTTTTTGCCTTATCTGCTCCGCCGCAGGACCTCCAGGACGAAGGCCCACACCCGTTGGACGGAGAAAACGCTCATCTTCTCCCGGGGCGTGTGGATCTCCGTCAGATCCGGGCCGACAGACACGCAGTCCAGCTCCGGCAGCTTGCCGCACAGCAGGCCGCACTCCACGCCGGCGTGGATGGCCTCGATCCTGGGATCATGGCCGTACTGCTCCCGGAACACCTCCACCATCCGCTCCCGCAGGGCGGAGTCCCGGCGGTACTCCCAGGCGGGATAATCCCCGGTGATGTCCACCGCGCCGCCCAGGGTCTCCGTCAGGCAGCGGAGACGGTCGTGGAGCAGCTCCTTCTGGCTGGCCACGGAGCTGCGGACGCAGAACGCGGCGGACAGCGCCGTTTCGCCCGTCTCCAAAATGCCCAGGTTCAGGGAGGTCTGCACCAGGCCGGGGATGTCATGGCTCATCTCCTGAACGCCGTTGGGGGCGCAGGAGAGCAGGCACAGCGCCCGCCGGGTGGAATCGGCGTCCATGGGCGTCTCCGCCGTCTCCGCCGGGAGGATTTCCACGGTGAGGCCGGGGTCCGCGGCCTGGTACTCCCCTTTCAGCGCCGCCGCCAGGGCTTCGGCGGCAGCTTTGGCGCGGACGGCGTCCAATGTCACCGCAACGGCTTCCGCCGCCACGGGGATGGCGTTATCCTTCAGGCCGCCGGCTGCGGATACCAGCCGCAGCTCCGTCTCCGCAGCCATGGCCCGCAGGAGCCGGCCCAGCAAAACGTCCGCGTTGGCCCGGCCCTTGTGGATTTCTGCGCCGGAGTGGCCGCCCACAAGGCCCGACACCCGGACCTTCAGCGCCGCGCCCGGAAAGGGTTCCCGGCTCACAGGCAGGGTGCAGCGGGTCAGGCTGCCCCCGGCGCAGCTGACGGTGAAGACCCCCTCCTCCTCAGAGTCCAGATTGATCAGCTGCCGCCCCCGCAGGGGGGCCGGATCCAGCGCCGCCGCGCCCAGCATGCCGATCTCCTCCTCGGTGGTCAGCACCACTTCCAGCCGGGGGTGGGGGATGGAGGGGTCGTCCAGGATGGCCAGGGCCATGGCCACGGCGATGCCGTCGTCGCCGCCCAGGGTGGTGCCCTTCGCATGGACGAAATCGCCGTCCACCGCCAGATCCAATCCCTCCCGGGCCATGTCCTTGCCGCAGCCCGGCTCCTGCTCGCACACCATGTCCAGGTGTCCCTGGAGGATGACGGGGGGCGCGTCCTCATAGCCGGGGGCCGCCTCCCGGATGATGATGACGTTGTTGGCGCCGTCCTGGTGATATTCCAGCCCCCGGGCCTTTGCAAATTCCACGCACCAGTCGCTGACGGCCCTGGTGTTGCGGGAGCCGTGGGGGATGGCGCACAGGTCCTCAAAAAAACGGAACACGCTTTTGGGTTCCAGATGATCCAATACGGGCATGTTGATCGCTCCTTTTTCGTGATATTCAGAGTATACCGCATCCTGCCGGGACCATGCAAGTTTTTCAGCGGTTCAGGCCCGGAAAGAAGTACAGGCCGGAGAGGGACACGGGCCCGCTGCGGAGCGGCGCATGAGCGTGCGTCACTATGATCTGCCAGGGACGCAGGATGTCCGGCCGGGTTTTTGCGGTCTCCCACTGCCGGGTCGTGTGGAGCCGCTCCGCCGGCGTCTCCCGGGGCAGCCCCGCCTGCTTCCGCAGACGCTTGCTGTTCTTTGCAGCGGCGTTCATGTCATCACCTCTCTTTCAGGATACCTCCCGGCGGGGCAAAAGTCACGCGGCAGACTGCCGCCAACGGAAAAACCGGCGCGCCTGACGGCGCGCCGGTCCCTGCTTATTCTTCCTTCCGCTGTGCGGCTGTGCCGCCCAGGCCGAAGTCCTGCTCCACGCTGGCGGTGTCCCGCCGGAGCATGGTCTCCATCACCCGGATGTCGCTGTCCACGTCCATGGCGTCGGCCTTGTACAGCTCGTCCAGTTGGTGCTCAAAGCCCTTGACAATGGAGTCCATGGTGGCCTCGATACGGCTTTTCGCCTGCCGCAGGTTCTCCCCCTCCACCCCGGCGGCCTCGAACTGGGCATAGGAGTCCAGCAGCTTCTGGGTGGTGGGCAGGTAGTAGTTCAGGAAGGTGTCGATCTTGCTCCGCTTTCTCGGATCCTCCTCCACCGCCCGGAAGATCTTGGCGGTGATCTCCTCCAGCCGGTCGATCTTGGCGGAGAG
>JAUNGH010000088.1 GCA_030524605.1 Oscillospiraceae bacterium
GGGTGCCTAGCGGGGGGTGTCGGTACACTAACCCCGGCGGGGGCAGCACCTGGTGGTGGGGGGTGGGGGCCCCCCCCCCGGACTCTACCAGCGCCGGCGTCAGCTTGCCGTCGGGGGCGCAGGCGGTGCAGACCTTGTGGCCGGTGGCCTCGATGGCCCCGGTCTCGTGGACGTTGACGTGGCCGGTGTGGGCGGCGATGACCGCTTCGTAGGGCCGCAGGAGGGAGGCGATGACCAGCAGGTTGGTCTGGGTGCCGCCCACGGTGAAGTGGACATCGGCGTCCGGCGCGTTGCACAGGCGGCGGATCAGGCCGGCGGCAGCCCGGCAGCGGGGGTCCATGCCGTAGCCCACGGTCTGCTCCGGATTGGTGTCCGTCAGGGCCTGAAGGACCCTGGGGTGGGCGCCCTCGCTGTAGTCATTGCGAAAACTGTACATAAAAATTTTCCCCGCTTTCCGAAAAGTAACAAATTGATGTTGAAATCATACCGCAGTTCGGGTATAAAAGCAAGGAGGGGAGCGAAAGACCCTTTAAAATTTAAGGATTTGGAGATACTGAGGACGGAAACTTTTTGACACTGGGTTCCGTCTGGAACATAGAGACGACAAGAAGGTAGGGAGCGCATATGAAAAGACTGACTGCACTGACCCTGGCGGCGCTGGCGCTGCTGGGTCTGCTGACCGCCTGCGGCGGAGAGGAAGAGACGGCCACCCCGGATGTGGATCTGGCGGCGTTTTACGCGGACGTGGAGGAGGGCTACGGCTGGGTGGACGGCTATATGGTGGACATCGAGGGGGACATGCTGGACAGCTATTACCCCGGTCTCAGTGACATTGAGACGAAGCAGTTCGTGGCGAAGATGCCGCTGATGAGCTCCGTGGTGAACGAGCTGGTGTTTATGCAGTGCGAGACCGAGGACGGCGCGGAGCTGGCGGCGGGCATCCTCCAGGACCGCATCACCATCCAGTCCGAGGGCGGCGCGTGGTATCCCGAGTCCATGGAGGCCTGGAGCCGCGGCATCGTCATCCGGCAGGGGACGTATGTTGCGATGGTGGCCTCCGCAGAGCACCAGGACGAGATCGCGGAGGGCTTCAACCAGAAGTTCCTGTAACAAACACCAGGCGGAACAGCCGCAGTTTGCCTGCGGCTGTTTTTCTGCCGAGACCATCAGAACAGGAGGAACGCGTTTGATCTTCAGCAGCCTGACCTTTCTCTTTGCCTTTCTGCCGCTGACGCTGGCGGTCTATTTTCTGACGCCCCTGCGGTGGCGGAACCTGGTTCTGCTGCTGGTCAGCCTGTTTTTCTACGGCTGGGGCGAGCCGGTATACATCACCATCATGTTCCT
Source organism: Oscillospiraceae bacterium (assembly GCA_030524605.1). Classification (GTDB taxonomy): domain Bacteria; phylum Bacillota; class Clostridia; order Oscillospirales; family Oscillospiraceae; genus Oscillibacter. Next base: position 1,345 of record JAUNGH010000088.1, read on the forward strand.
GTCCATCCTGATCGACTATACCCACGGCCTGCTGGTGGAAAAGTACCGGGCGGACGACCGGAAGGCCCGGTGGTTCGTGGGGCAGTCCGTGGTGTTCAACCTGCTGCTCCTGGGCTTTTTCAAATACGGGGACTTCCTGGCGGACAACCTGTTTCTGCTCACCGGCGTCAGCATTCCGGCGAGCCTGACATTGCCTTTTGGCGTCAATGTGCCGCTGCGGGGCATCCCGCTGCCCATCGGCATCTCCTTTTTCACCTTCCAGACCATGAGCTATACCATCGACGTCTACCGCCGGGACGCGCCGGTGCAGCGGAACATCGTCAATTTCGGCGCGTTTGTCACCATGTTCCCCCAGCTCATCGCCGGACCCATCGTGAAGTACAAGACCGTGGCGGCGGAGCTGGAGCGCCGCGCCCACACCGCGGAGCAGTTCGCTCTGGGCGCACGGCGGTTTTGCGTGGGCCTTGCCAAGAAGGTGCTGCTGGCCAACTCCATCGGCGCGCTGTGGGAGACATGCCTTGCGGCCCAGGGCGCCGGGACGCTGACGCTGGCCGGCGGCTGGATGGGCCTGCTGGCCTTCGGCTTTCAAATTTATTTCGACTTCTCCGGCTACTCCGACATGGCCATCGGCCTGGGGCGGATCTTCGGCTTCCGGTTCAACGAGAACTTCGACTATCCCTATCTCGCCGTCTCCGTGACGGAGTTCTGGCGGCGGTGGCACATGTCATTGACCTCCTGGTTCCGGGAGTACCTGTATATCCCTCTGGGCGGCAACCGGGGCGGCACGGCAAGGACCCTGCGGAACATCCTCATCGTCTGGTTCTGCACCGGCTTCTGGCACGGGGCCAGCTGGAATTTCGTGCTGTGGGGCCTGTATTTCGCGGCATGGCTGATTTTGGAGAAATACGTGTTCCGCGCCGTGCTGGAAAAGACCCCCGCCGCTGTCAAGCACAGCTACACCCTGATCGTGGTGTTTGTGGGCTGGGGCATCTTCGCCATGGAGGACCTGAGCGTCTGCGGGAGGTATCTGGCGGCCTGCTTCGGCGGTGCGCCGCTGTGGAGCGCCGCGGACGGCTACCGGCTCCGCAGCTACGCCGTCACCTTCCTGGCGCTGATCCTGGCGTCCACGACACTGGGCAAGCGCTGCTGGGAACGGCTGCCGGACCGGGCGCAAAAAGTTTTGACGCCTGTCCTGATGGCCCTGGGGCTGGTGGTCTGCACCGCCTATCTGGTGGACGGCAGCTACAATCCGTTCCTGTATTTCCGGTTTTGAGGAGGGAAGCGGCATGACAAAAGCATACGGCCGCTTTCTGACGGCCTTTTTCTGCGCTTTTCTGGGCGGGCTTCTGGTGTGGCACATCCTGCTTCCCGACCGGGCCCAGTCCGAGACGGAGAACCGCACCCTGGCCCAGCTTCCCTCCTTTTCCTGGGAGAGCCTGAAGGACGGCAGCTACACGGAGGCGGTGGAGGCGTATTTCGCCGACCAGTTCCCCCTGCGGGACGGCTGGACGGGCCTGAAGGCCCGGGCGGAGCAGCTCATCGGCAAGAGCGCCTTCAACGGCGTGTATCTCTGCGGCGACACGCTGATCTCCCAGGTGGAAACGCCGGACACGGAGCTGGTGGGGAAGAACCTGGGCTATGTCCGGCGCCTTGCGGAGAACACCGGCGCCCGCGTGACCCTGGGCCTGATCCCCTCCGCGGCGGAGGTATGGAAGGACAAGCTCCCCGCCGGGGCGGAGAGCTGGGACCAGACGGCGCTGCTGGCGGAGAGCGATATCGGCTTTGGGGAGGCGCTGTCTGCCCACGCCGGTGAAGATATCTTCTACCGCACGGACCACCACTGGACCACCCTGGGGGCCTTCTACGGGGCCAACGCCCTGCTGGAAGCCCTGGGTAAAGAATCATTAAAGGCGGAAGACTTTACACCGGAAACCGCCAGCGCGAACTTCAGCGGCACCCTGTATTCCCAGTCCGGCGTCCACTGGCTGACGCCGGACACCGTGGAATTCTGGGTCCCGGAGGAGGGGCTTGCCGTCACCTCCTGGCGAAACGGCAAGCCGGAGGAGGCCGCCCTGTACGACCGCGCCTATCTGGAGAAGAAGGACAAGTACTCGGCCTTTCTGGGCGGCAACCAGCCGCTGTGCGTCATCAAAAATGAAAACGTCTCCGCTGACGCCGGAAAACTCCTGCTGATCCGGGACAGCTACTCCGACGCCCTGGCGCCCTTCCTGGCCCGGCGCTTTTCGGAGGTCCACCTGCTGGATCTGCGGTATTACCGGGCCCCGGCGGCCCGGTATGCGGCGGAGAACGGCATCGACGATATCTGTGTGCTCTACAGCGTCCAGAATTTCATCTCGGACCGGAATCTGGTGCTGCTGACACAGTGAGAAAAACCGCTTCGGCTGAACGCCGAAGCGGTTTTTTCAGTCCGTGGTGGTCTCGTAGGGCCAGCCGGCGATGCCGCCGAGGTCGGACACGTTGGTGTAGCCCATCTTTTCCAGCTTCTCCAGGGCCTCCGCGCTGCGGCGGCCGGAGTGGCAATAGAGCAGGATCTCCGTGTCCTTGTCGAAGACAACGGGCATGTCCGCCGTGATCTCCTCATTGGGCAGGCAGACGGCGCCGGGGATGTGGCCCCCGTCATACTCCTCCTGAGTGCGCACGTCCAGCAGAAGGAGGGCGGGGTTTTCCTCCATCCGCCGCTTGGCCTCCTCCGGAGAGAGGACGCGGCGCCCCGGAGCTTTTTCCGGCGGGGCTTCCCGGCGGGCGGGGGCGTGGTTGGGGGTCATGCGGGCGGTGAGAAATTTGATGGCCGCCATGCCGAAGCAGATGACGGCGGCCACAAGAAAGAACTGCTGCATTGAAAAAATCCTCCTGTTTCGGATATGTACTGCCGACAGTATACCCGAAACAGGAGGAAAAGGGAAGCAGTTTTGTGATTTTTAAGCGTCCAAAACCGTCAGGGAAACCGTTTTGGCGGACAGGTCCACTTCGTAGCGGTAGGTGCCCGCCAGGTGGATCAGGGTATGGCCCTCATTGATCACCAATTCCTCAGAGAAGAGGGCCTCATAGACGAATTTTCCGCCGGAAAAGGACATGGAGTCCGGCGGTGCAATGCCCATCACACTGTCGTCGCTCGGGAGAGGCAGGTTCGCCAGTGTGCCATCGGCAAAGCGGATGGACAGCCCGTACTGATTCATATGGGGCGTGCCCACCCACTGGCCCACATAGGCGACGGACCCGGCGCTCTCCGCATACTGGCCGCAGGAGATGTAGCCGTCGGTGCCCTCCGTGACCTGAAGCCACGCCAGCCGCTCCTCATAGGTCATGGTGTCCGCGCCGGCGGACAGCGCCTGCCCGGTGAACTCCACGTCCGCTTTGGTGAAGGCCGTTTCAGGGAACTGGCGGGCCTGCCACCCGGCCTGGACGGCCTCCGGTACGGCGGCGGAGCCGGAGTCCCAGACCGCCCAGGAGCCGTCGATGGCGTCCGGCAGCAGGTAGCAGTACCGGGCGGCAAGTTGGCCGCCGCTTTCATATACGCCTAAGACTGCGACCATGCGGGTGGTATACTCGTTTGTCCAGCCGTTGCCGTTGGCCAGCAGACTGGCGGTGTAGCGGCTGACGGCTCGGGCGGTCTCTGCTGCGTCGATCTCCCATGAGACGAGGGCGGCGGGGGAGCCGGTCAGCTCCGCCAGATAGAGCCGTGCCGCCTCTTCGATCTTTGCATCGTCCTCCGCAGTGCGCTCCGCCGGGCCGGGGAGGGCGCAGTTGGTCCGCAGCAGCTCGTAGACCACCGCAGCGCCGGCTTCCAGCTCCGTCTGGGTCACGGATCGCATGGCGTCCCGGAACCGGGCCTGCTGGGCGGAGGGACCGCCGTCATAATAGGCGGCCAGTGCCTGACAGATTTCCGCCTGCCGCTCCTCCGGCCACTGGGCGGCGCTCCGCAGGAAGGCGGTGGGATTGGCGGTGAACTGGGCCAGGGCCGTTTCCGTGTCCATGGTATCGTTCAGCGCCGCCTGCAGCCGCTCATAGGCGGTCCGCCCCTGCTCCGTCAGGCTGCGCAGGGTCCATTCCAGTGTCTGCAGCCCCTCCTGCAGGTAGTTCTGCTCCTCCTGTCCGCCGCCGTCCCGGAAGGAGGCCAGCGCGGAAAACACGGCGGCCTGCTCGCTGTCGGGACTGTCTGCTATTTCATTGAGGAACCCGGACGGTGACATATAGAACATCACCAGAAGGTCCTTTGCGGGAATGTCCGACGGCTGCAGCAGGCCGTTTGCCAGCAGCGTCTCACAGAGGCCCGCCCGGTAGGCTGGGCTGTTGATGCTGCAATCCCCGTCAATTCTGCTCTCCAGCCGGACCCGCGTGCCGTCTTCTTTGCGCTGGTACACCAGATAAGGGCTGTCCTCCACATAGAAGCCGCCCACCCAGCCGTCCTCCTGAAGATACATGCCGCCCGCCAGCATGACAGTGGTGGGCACTGCGGTGTGGAACTGGTAACCCAGGCCATAGACCTCAATGGGGTCAGTGGGGAATTCCGTATAGGTGTTCACCAGCTTCAAATAGGAGACCCGCCAGCCGTCATAATTGTAGTCCCATTCGCCGCCTTTCCGCTCCTCATAAGCCGCCTGGGCCGCGGCCTTTCCGTTGGCCAGAACCTGCTCCGGGATGTCGCTGTTCAAAACACTGACCGCCGCATGGTCTTCCGTTTCCTCCAGATTGTTGTACACCAGCAGGTTTTCCCCGTCATAGTAGACGTAACGGACGAAATCCGCCTGGCCGTTCTCACCCCACTCCGGCATATCCACAAAGCCCCGGACCGTCAGGCGCCGGCTGTTGGCGTCCAGGATGCTGTAATCCCACCAGTCCATCTCCGGCCAGTGCTCCCGCAGGAGGGCGGTGATGTCCGCCTGATAGAGCTGCCCATCCCGCTGGAAGAACAGCTGGTTGTCCTCATTGATCAGCTCGTTGGTTCCATCGCCGTCCAGGTCGATGATCTGGTTGTTCAGCCCGTGGGTGCGGGCCAGCAGGACGGGAGTCTGGCCGTCCGCGAAGTAATAGTAGTCGGTGAAGGTGGTCCAGGTGTGTTCGTCCAGCTGTCCGCTGTAGGAGACCTGCCAGCCATTGTGCCCGAAGAGATCTTTAAAAAAGAAGGTATTCACGGTGCTTTCGCCGTCCGCGATGGAGTTGTTCTCCGGGAAGGTGAAGAAGCAGCCCGCGTCCCAGACCGACGGACCGTCGCGTCCTGCCGCTGAGTCGAAGATGATGGCGGCGTAGAGGTTTCCGTCGGTGGAACGGTAAGGAGAAACGTGGACCTCCTCGCCGTTTTCCGCATCAATCAGCCAGCCGCCGCCGCTCCGGTCCGCGTAGTCGCCGGTGTGCCGTTCCACGGGCATGATCTCCGGCTCATAGGGCTCCAGGTCCGTCAGGGGGATGGTCAGCACGGGATCGCTCTCCGGAAGCGCTGTGGGGATGGCGGGCTTTTCGCTGGGCTGGTTGGAGACGAACCAGTAGCTGCCGTCTTCCTGTTCCTCCAGAGTGACACACAGCCAGTCGCAGCCGTATCTGGCGCTGCTGTCGGGATAGTAGAGACGTACCACGCTGCCCTCCCGCTCTCCGGCAGAAATTTGAACGCCCCAGAAATAGTTGGTGTCGCCGTGGGTGTGGTAATAGGCGCCATACTGCTCCAGATAGGTGAAGCCCTCCAGCCCGGTTTGATTTGTCTGCTCCAGCGTCAGGCCGGTGTTTGCCAGCAGCACGCTGTTGATGGCGGAGACGGTCAGCTTGTCGGTGGGGCAGATCTCCTGACCATCTGCGTCAAAGGCGCAGGCCAGCTGCCGCTCCTCCTCGGTCATGGAGGCGTTTTCTCCGGTACCGCAGTAGAACAGTTCAAAAAGGTCGATATCCTCCGGCGCTTCATACAGGGAGGTGAGGAATTGATTATGGATATTCACGCCCACGACGTTGTCCGCCGTGTCGTTGTTGAAAAATTCCTCGTTGAAATATGCCAGTTCCTCGCCGGTCAGGGGCCTGGGCCCGGTCTCGCCGCCGGGGGCCTTGGCTCCGGTGAAGGTCACGGCACAGACCAGCCCTGCGGCAGCTACCACGGCAAACAGGGCGGCGGCTGCGGTCTGGCGGTTTTCCGCGATGCGGGTGATGCGGTCCTTCAGCCGCCGCTTGCCGGAGGTCATGGTGGTGGCCGCCAGCATGGGATCGGCAGGCCGCCGCGCCACGGGGATCAGGGACAGCAGCGTCCGGCCGTAGGCGATGCGCTCCGTCTCACCCAGGCGCTTCAGCGCCCCCTCGTCACAGGCCAGCTCGCAGTCGGTCTTGGACACAATGGCGGCGGCCCACACCAGGGGATCGAACCAGTACACCGCCAGGCACACGCCCCGCAGCAGCGACCACAGGGGATCCAGGTGATAGGCGTGGGTGGTCTCGTGGGCCAGCACATGGCGCAGGCTCTCCGGCGTCGAAGCGGCGGCGGGGGTCAGGTAGATGGCGGGCCGGAACAGCCCGAACAGGCAGGGGGAGGGCAGGCCGGACTCCACCAGGTAGACGGGGTGTTTGCACCCCTCTATACTATAAGGTATCCTGACTTTACATAGCTTCCGCCAGAAGCGGAAGTTTGAGATCACCAGCCAGCAGGCCATGACGGCGGTGCCGGTATACCACACCCAGCGCAGCAGGTCGGATGGAGCCAGCTTTTGATACTGTACGGCTGTCTCATCATCCTCGATCACCCAGACCTGGGAGGAGGACGCGGGCATGGCCAGCTGGGGAGCCAGGTCCGGGGCATCCGGATGCTCCGCCAGGGGTTCCCGGTTCGTGGGGATATAGATTTCCTGCTGTTCCAGCTGCTGCGAGAACTGGGCCCGCACCGGCTCTGTGGTGGTCAGCACATTGTGCTCCATGGCGGGCAGGCTGACCGGTACCAGCAGCCGCACCAGCACCAGCCCCCACAGGGCGTACTGCACCCGGCGGGAGATGGTTTTGCGGAACACCTGCCGCAGGATCAGCAGTACCAGGATTAAAACCGAGGAGGTCACCAGAATATCCCTCATCTCTCAGCACCTCCCGCCTTTTCCAGAATGGCGGACAGTTCGGCAATATCCGCCTCCGTCAGCTTACGGCTGTCCACCATGGCGCTCATCATCAGCCCCAGGCTGCCGCCGTAAACTTTGCCGAGGAAGCTCTCCGTCTCCGCCTGGGCGGCGTCCTCCCGGATCAGACAGGGATAGTAGTGCTTGGCCCGGGGCCCCTCCTCGTGCCGGACGGCCCCCTTGGCCTCCAGCCGGGAGAGCATGGTGATGACGGTGTTCTTTGTCCAGCCGGTGTCATCCCGCAGGGCCGCCGTCAGCTCCGTGATGGTCATGGGCGGCTGCTCCCACAGGGGATTCATCAGCTTCCACTCGCTGTCGGACAGGTTGATCTTCATATATCCACCTCCTAAAAAGGTATACGATTGTCTACCTGTACCGTAGCAGAATGGTAGACAATTGTCAACCTCAAAATGGTTACAAATAGTGACGGAATAAAACGGATTGCAGCAGCTCTATATACCTATTTGACTTCAGAAGATAAAACATGCGATGAAGACATAAAGAAAGGGAGGAAAAATCCTCCCTCTCTTTGGCCATTTATGTATTTGTGCAAGATTTAATCCCAGGGAAAATCTGGGTATGGCAGTTCCTCACCGTGTTTTTGTGCAATTTTGTTTTGAATCAAAGAAATTCCAAATCGGATGATACACGCAACAAGAATGTAAGCGGCTTGAAGCAAGCCTACGCGGAAACCGGAAAAAAACATATTAAAAGGAGAATAAAAAATCAGAAAATATCCGATAAGCAAACCTATTCCT
>JAUNGH010000089.1 GCA_030524605.1 Oscillospiraceae bacterium
GTCACCGTGCCCGCGTTGGGATCCGTGACGGGGTCGCCGTTGGGATCCACCACAATGGTCCCGCCGCTGGGGTCGATGGGGTTGCCGTTTTCATCCACGGCGGGCTCCTCCACAGGCTCCTCCTCTGCGGGCTTGACGGGCTTCACCGGCGGCACCGCCGCCTTCTGGTCCTCCACATAGCCGGTGGAGGAGGAAACGCTGCCGTCGGCATTGACGGACATGATGTCCAGGTCGCTCATGGTAAAGGTCTCCACATAGGGGCTCAATTCATTGTTCACCAGATCCAGCAGCTCGCTGGCAATGGGGACCACATAGGACTGCATATTGCCCACGCTGCGGCTCCAGCAGGAAACGTTTTTATTGGGCATGGTGACGAAGTTCACGCTTTCCATTTTCAGCCCGCCCAGGTAGGCGGATTTGGCAAACCAGAGGATATTCTGGAAGCTCAGATCCGTCTCCACATTCTCCTGGAACACCTTGACAAATTCATTGACCTTGGTGAGGTTCTCCAGCTTCAAAAGCTGCCCCACCATGGCGGTCAGGAACGCCTGCTGGGTCTTGATGCGTCCCAGGTCGCCGTCCGCATAGCCCAACGTCACGCCGTTTTTCCGGTTGTCGTGGCGGTAGCGCAGCACCTGCATGGCGTCATCGCCGGAGAGCAGGCGGTATCCCTCCTCCTGGTGGATGGACAGGCCCTGGATCGGGTCGTCATAGTTCATGTTCCGGGGCACGTCGAACCACACGCCGCCCATGGCGTCCACGATCTTGCCCACGGCCTCCCATTCCACGATCACCTGATAATCCGGCTCAAAGCCCACCAGCTGAGAGATCTCCTTGTAAAGGGCCTGGATGCCCTTCTCCCCTCCGCCGCCGTAGTTGTAAACGGCGTTGATGCGCTTGATGTCATGGGGGATGTTCACCATCGTGTCCCGGGGGATGGACATGACCGTGGCCTTCTGGTTGGTCACGTCGTAGCTGGCCAGCAGCATGGTGTCGGTATTCCCGCCGCCGCCGGTGTCCCGGCCCAGGATCAGGACGGTGTAGAAGTCCTTGCTCTTGCGCTCGCCGTCGGCCCTGGGGCGGACGCCGTCGCCGTAGTCGATCTCCTCCACGGCTTCACCGCCGCCGTCATTGCCGGCAGACGGCTTTTTTTCGGTCAGGTCCGGCCGGACGAACAGGCTCTGGCAGGCCGCGACCACCGCCAGCGCAATGGCCAGGATCACGGCGACCGCGACCAAAGCCTTCTGCTGCCTGGTCAGGCGGCCGGGCTTTTTCGGTTTTTTCTCCTTTTTTGGCGTCTGGAGGCGGCTCCCGCCCGCGTGCTTTTCTTCTCTCTGGTTGTCCACTTGCGTTCTCTATCCTTTCAAAGCATCCCGCGCTTCCACGGTGGCGTGGTGCACCGGGTTTCCCATGGCTGTCATTTCCTCAATGGTCATTTCCAGGCCCAGCAGCAGGCCCTTGTCCAAATCTTCATAACACACTTTGCGGAGTTTGTCCACCCCCGGAAAATTCCGGGAGGGCTCTATATAGTCCGCCAGATAGATGATTTTTTCCAGTTTTGTCATGCCCGCATGGCCCGTGGTGTGGTACCAGATGGCGCTGTAGATCTCGTCGTCCACGCCGAACACGTCCCGGGCGATGGCCGCGCCGGTCTTGGCGTGGAGCAGCTTCAGCGCCTGCCGCTCCAGCTCGTCCAACCGGATGCCATATTGTTTACATAACATCAATTGCTCCTCCATGCCCAGGCGCTTGGTGCAGTCGTGGAGCAGGGCCGCCACCCGGGCCTTTTCCACGTCCGCGCCGTAGCGCTCCGCCAGGCGGATGGCCTCCTGCTCCGTCCCCAGCACATGGGGGATGCGCCGGTGTTTGAGGTAGCTCAGGGCCACCGGGCGGAGATGGGACAGCGGCAGGTGCTTCAGGTCGGCGTTGGTGTTGTACAGCCCCTCCCGCAGGATGTAGCCGTACACCGCCGGGGCCAGCAGGCCCGCCCCCTCCCCTCCCGCCAGGGCCTCCCGCAGCTCCGTGGAGGAGACGTCCACCACGCCGGGGACGGTGAGGGTGAAAATGCGGGCCTGGGGATAGGTTTTGTACAGGTAGTCCCGCTGGGCGGCGAACAGCTCCTCGGTGTCCTCCTCGGTGCGGCCGAAGGCGGCGATACCTGCCAGGGAGAGGATCTCCCCCGGCTCGTGCCACGCCTGAAGGGTCAAAAACATGTCGGTGCCCATCAGGAGCCACAGTTCGTCCTCCGGATACCGGGCCTTCAGTTGGGCCAGGGTATCGGAGGTAAAGCTCCGTCCCTCCCGGTGCAGTTCGATGTCAAGGGTCTTGACCTTGCCATCCAGGCCCAGCTGCTCCCCCGCCAGGCGGGTCATCTCCAGCCGCTGGGCCGGGGTGGGGCTTCCCGCGGGCATGCTTTTGTGGGGCGGCAGGCCCGCCGGGATCAAAAACAGCAGGTCCAGCCCCAGCAGCTCAAACACCGCCCGGGCGGCGGCGATATGCCCCAGGTGCGGCGGGTTGAAGGTGCCGCCGTAGATGCCGATCTTCATAGTCACTACCTCAACTCAGATTGAAGCGTGAAGAGTTGAGATTGGAGATCAGGTGTCCGGCTCCGCCGGACAAATTAAAATCATTCCGCCTGCGGCGGAATACCACATCTCCGCTCTGCACTCTTCAATCTTCACTCTTTCATCATCTTTTTTCTTTTGTCTTCGTTTTCACAAGCTGGATGCGCTTTTCCTTCGGCTTGCTGTGGCTCTCCCGGTACAGCACGAACTTCGTGCCGATGACCTGCACCACCTCGCTGCGGGTGGCCTTCGCCAGCTCCTCCGCCGCCAGGCGGGCGTCGTACTCGATATTATTGTCCAGAACGCGGCCCTTGATGAGCTCCCGGGCCTCCAACGCGTCGTCGGCCTGCTTGATGAGGTTCTCACCGATGCCGTCCTTGCCCACGTGGATGATGGTGTCGATGGCGTTTGCCAGGCCCCGCAGCTGGGCCCGCTGTTTGCTTGTCAGTTCCATACGGTTCTCCTAAGATACTCTCACAAAATATAGACGTTTATTTCTTCAAATAAGTTGCAAGCTTTTTCGCAAAAGCCGCCAGCGCCTTGCCCCGGTGGGAAATTTCATTCTTCTCCTCGTCCGTCAGCTGGGCGAAGGTCCTGGCCTTCTCCGGCACGAAGAACACCGGGTCGTAGCCGAAGCCGCCCTCCCCCATGGGGGCGAAGGCGATGGTGCCGTCGCAGCGGCCCTCGGCGGTCAGGGTCTTTCCATCCGGGAACGCGCAGGCAACGGCGCAGGCAAAGTGGGCCGCCCGGGTGGGCTGGCCCCGCATGCTGCTGAGCAGCAGCATACAGCGGCCCCTGTCGTCCAGGCCCTCGCCGCCGTAGCGGGCGGAGTAGACCCCGGGGCCGCCGTTCAGGGCGTCCACGCAGAGACCGGAGTCGTCGGCGATGGCGGGCAGGTTCGCGGCCTTGCAGACGGCCCTGGCCTTCAGCATGGCGTTTTCCGCAAAGGTGGCGCCGGTCTCCTCCACGTCCACGGTGATGCCCAAATCCTTCGGGCTGACCACCTCCACGCCGAAGCGGGACAGGATGTCCGCCATCTCCCGCAGCTTGCCCGGATTGTGGGTGGCAAGCACGAATCTCTCAGCCATCAGAATTTCCCTCCCAGCACCTGCTTCTGGATATTCAGCAGTTCCTTGTTGCCCTTGGCGCACAGGCGCACCAGCTCCTGCTGCTCCGTGAGGGAAAACGCCCGGCCCTCGCCGGTGCCCTGGAGTTCGATGATCTCCCCCAGCTCGTTCATGATGCAGTTCAGGTCCACCTGGGCCCGGCTGTCTTCGCTGTACTGGAGATCCAGCAGGGCGGCGTCGTCCACAATGCCGGCGGAAACGCCGGTGACGTAGTGCCGGACGGGGCTGGAGGCCAGATCGCCCCGCTCCACCAGCTTGCGGCAGGCCAGGCAGAGCGCGATGAATCCGCCGGTGACGCTGGCGGTGCGGGTGCCGCCGTCGCCCTGGAGCACGTCGCAGTCGATGGTGACGGTGTGCCCGCCCAGCTTCGTCATGTCCACGGCGGCCCGCAGGGAACGGCCCACCAGCCGCTGGATCTCCGCGCTGCGGGGGCTGAGCTTCAGCTTGGAAACGTCCCGCTTGCTCCGCTCCCGGTTGGCCCGGGGCAGCATGGAGTACTCGGCGGTGACCCAGCCCTCGCCCTCCGCCACATGGGGCGGGGTGCGCTCCTCCACACTGGCACAGCAGAGGACCTTGGTGTCGCCGCACTCGATGAGGCAGCTGCCCTCCGCGAATTTTACAAAGTCAGTTGTAATTTTGATGGGGCGCAGCTGGTCAAACGCCCGCCCGTCTTGTCTGGTCATAGTCTCTCGACCCCTCTTATCTCAGTAATTGTTCCGCAGGGCGGGCTGGATGGCCCGCGCGGCCCGGTCGTAGTCGTCCCGGTGGACGTAGACGGTATAGGTGTACATGGCGTCCTGCCGCAGCCCGGCGGTGCCGTACCGCGCCCGCTCCGCTGCCCGCGCCGCCCCGACGGTCCTGGTATGGCTGGCGATCCCGGCGGCTGATAGGGCCTCCCGGATGCGGAAAAGCTTCTGCTGGGAGGAAACGGCAATCAGCTCCCTGCGGTTGAAAACAGTAATCATGGAAAGCGCTCCTTTCCGCCGTGTGCCTCGCTCAGATGATGGCCTCCACGTATGCCCGGGCGTCGAAGGGCCGCAGGTCGTCGATGCCCTCACCCACGCCGGCAAACTTCACGGGCACGCCCAGTTCCCGGGCGATGGCCACCACGATGCCGCCCTTGGCGGTGCCGTCCAGCTTGGTCAGGACGATGCCGGTCAGGCCCGCCGTCTCCTTGAAGGTCCGGGCCTGGATCAATCCGTTCTGGCCGGTGGTGGCGTCCAGCACCAGCAGGGTCTCCCGGGCGGCGCCGGGGCACTCCCGGTCGATGATCTTGGAGAGCTTGGAAAGCTCCGCCATCAGGTTGGCCTTGTTGTGGAGCCGCCCGGCGGTGTCGCACAGCACCACGTCCACGCCCCGGGCCTTGGCGGCCTGAAGGGCGTCGAACAGCACGGCGCCGGGGTCGGCGCCCTCGTGCTGGCGGACGATCTCGCAGCCCGCCCGCTGGGACCAGATCTCCAGCTGGTCGGCGGCGGCGGCGCGGAAGGTGTCCGCCGCGCAGAACAGCACCCGCTTGCCCTCGTTTTTCAGCTGATTGCCCAGCTTGCCGATGGAGGTGGTCTTGCCCACGCCGTTGACGCCGATGAACAGCACCACACTGGGCTGGGTGGAGGTGTCCAGGGCGGTACCGCCCACGTCCATCTCCTCCACCAGCACATCCCGGAGAGCCGCCCGGACCTCCTCCTGGTCGTGGAGCTTCTCTTTACGGACCCGCGTCCGAAGCTTTTCCACCGCCTCCAGGGCGGTGTCCATGCCCAGGTCGGCCAGGATCAGGGTCTCCTCCAACTCCTCGAAGAAGGCCTCGTCGGCCTCCGTGAAGCCGCCGAACAGGTTGGTGGTGATTTTTTTCAGTTTGTCAAAAAAGCCCATAATGATCTCCTTTCGCGGTGAAGCTGCGTCTCTGCCGCCCCTGGTCAGAGAGCCCCCCTGCGGGCGGACAACTCCCTGACAGCTGCTATTTGATCTTCAATTCCTTCGCCATATCGTTCAGATTGATGGTCAAGATCTTGGAAACACCCTGCTCCTGCATGGTGACGCCGTACAGCACATCGGCCTCCTCCATGGTGCCCCGGCGGTGGGTGATGACGATGAACTGCGTCTTCCCCGCCAGGGTCCGCATGTAGCGGGCATAGCGGGTGACGTTGGCATCGTCCAGGGCGGCCTCGATCTCGTCCATGACGCAGAAGGGCGTGGGATGGACCTTCAAAATGGAAAAGTACAGCGCGATAGCGACAAACGCCTTCTCGCCGCCGGACAGCAGGGAGATGGTCTTCAGGGTCTTCCCCGGCGGCTGGGCCTTGATCTCGATGCCGCAGCCCAGGATGTCGTTCTCATCCTCCAGCTCCAGCCTGGCGGCGCCGCCGCCGAACAGCTCCACAAAGGTGGTCTGGAAGCTCTCGCTCAAAAGCTTGAACTGCTCGGCGAAAATGACGGTCATCTGGTTGGTGATCTCCTCGATGATCCCCTCCAGCTCGCCCTTGGCCTTTTCCACATCGTTGCGCTGGTCGGTCAGATAGGTATAGCGGGTGTTGACCCGCTCGTACTCCTCGATGGCACCGATGTTGGGCGTGCCCAGGGCGGAGATGTCCCGCTTCAGCTCGCCGATGCGGCGGCTGGCCTTGGGCACGCTCTCCAGCTCGATGCGTATCGCCGTGGCGTCGGAGTGGCTGAGCTCGTAGTGCTCCCACAGCCGGTCCAGGATCTGCTTTTCCTCCATGGCGGAGGTTGCGATCTTCTGCTCCAGCTTCGAAGCCGCCCGCTCCAGATTCAGCAGGTTCTCGTTCATCTCCTGGCTGGCCCGGTTCTTGGCGGTGCGCTCGGTCTCCAGGGCGATCTTCTCATCGTTCAGGGCCTTCAGGCGCTCCTGAAGAGCCTCCCCCCGGGCGGTGAGGTCCGCCATGGCCGCTTTCCGCTCCTCGATCTCGCCGCCGGCAGCGTCGATGTTGCTCTGATAGGTGCGCACCGTCTCCTCTTTCTGGGCCCGGTCCCCCGTCAGCTCCTCCGCCAGCCGGCGCAGGTCTGCGGCGCGGCGGAGGGTGGATTCCCGCTCGGCGGTCAAGGCCGCCAGACCGGCCTTTTTGGCGGTGATCTCCTCCGACAGGGCGCCGGACCGGGCCAGCAGCTCCGTCTGGCCGGAGAGGGCTTCCTCCGCTTTGGCGCGGCAGTCCGCCGCCAGGGCCTCCTGCTCCGCCACCCGGCGCTCCGCCTGGGCGGCGCGGCCCGCGTTGTCGGCCAGCCGGCCGGTCAGGCTCTCCAGCTCGCCCTCCAGGTTTTCCAGATTCTCCCGCAGGGACCGCAGGAGGATATCGAAGTGGTTTTTCGTGCCCTCCAGCCGCAGGACCTCGTCCTCGGCCTGGCGGCGCTGGCTCTCCGCCGTCTCCAGCTCGTACTGGGCGGCGGCCAGCTCCCGGCCCGCAGCTTCTTCCGCCTGTTGGGCGGCGGCCAGCTTCTCATGCATGGCGGCGGCGCGGCCGTTCAGCTTCTCCAGCTCCGCAGCGCGGCTCAGCACGCCTGCGCCGCGGTTGGTGGAGCCGCCGGTCATGGAGCCGCCCCGGTTGATGACCTGGCCGTCCAGCGTCACAATGCGGAAGGCGTTTTTGTATTTCCGGGCCATGGCGATGCCGCAGTCCAAGTCCTCCGCAATAACCGTGCGGCCCAGAAGGCTGTTGAAAATATTCTGATATCTGGCGTCAAACGTCACCAGCCGGGACGCGATGCCCACAAAGCCGAACTCATTCTCCACGCCTTTTTCCCGCAGCTCGTCGCCCCGGATGGCGGTCAGGGGCAGGAAGGTGGCCCGGCCGCCGTCCCGCTGCTTCAGGAAGCCGATGGCGCTCTTGGCGTCCTCCTCCCGGTCCACCACGATGTTCTGCAAGCCCGCGCCCAGGGCGATTTCGATGGCCAAGGAATACTGCTGCTGGGTCTTCATCAGGTTCGCCACCGGGCCATGGATGCCCCGCAGGCTGTTTTTCGCCTGCATGACCACCTTCACGGCCTTGGAGAAGCCCTCGTACTCCTTCTCCATCTCCGTCAGCAGGCGGATGCGGTTGTCCAGCGCGCCCACGTCCATGGTCAGCTTTACCCGCTGCTCCGACGCGGCGGCGGCCTTCTTCTTCCGCTCCTCCATCCGCAGGCTGTGGCCCGCGATGATGTTGGCGACGGCGGTGGCCTCGTCCCGGGCGTCCTCCAACGCCCGGCGGTTGGCCCTGGCCTCGGTTTCGGACTCCGCCAGCTGGCTTTCAGCGGCGGCCCTGTCCGTCTCCACGGCGGCCTTCCGCTCCTCGATCTGGCTGTTCTCGGCGGCGACGGCGGCGGCCTCCGCCCTGGCGTCGGCAGCGGCGGCGGCGGCAATGGCCTCCTGTCCCCGGAGGGCCTCCGCCTCAGACTGCGCTCCGCCCGCCTGTTCGGCGGCGGCGTGGGCCTGCTCCAGCAGGGCGTCCAGGGCGGCGCCCAGCGCCTCCGCCTCCCGGCCGATCTCCGCGATGCGGGCCTCCTGCTCCTCCGCCTGTTTTTCCAGGCCCCGGTTGCGGCTGTCGCTCTCCTCCAGCTCCGCCTGGGCCCGGGTGATGTTCTCCCGGTTGTGGGCGATGGTGCTCTCCAGCACCGCCACAGCGGACGCCTGCTCCTTCACCCGGCCGTCCAGCTCCGCAGCCTGGGTGCGGATGCGCTCGGCCTCCAGGTCCTTCTCCCGCATCCTCTCGCCGTACTGCTCGCCCTCGGCATACAGGGCGTCCAGGGCGGAACGGGCCTCGTCCCGGGCGTTCTCGGCGGCACGGAAGTCGCTCTCCAGCTTCCGGGCGCCCGCCTTCAGGGCGTCCAGGTTCTCCAGCCACACGGAGATCTCCAGCAGGCGCAGCTCGTCCCGCAGGACCAGGTACTTCTTCGCCTTCTCCGCCTGGTCCCGCAGGGGCTCCACCTGCAGTTCCAGCTCGGAGATCTTGTCGTTGATGCGCACCAGATTCTCCTCGGTGCGCTCCAGCTTCCGCTCGGACTCCTCCTTGCGGTGGCGGAACTTGGAAATGCCTGCGGCCTCCTCAAATATCTCCCGGCGCTCGCCGCTCTTGGCAGACAGGATCTCGTCGATCTTGCCCTGGCCGATGATGGAGTAGCCCTCCTTGCCCATGCCGGTGTCCAAAAACAGCTCCGTCACGTCCCGCAGGCGGACGGACTGGCGGTTGATGTAATACTCGCTCTCGCCGCTGCGGTAGTACCGGCGGGTGACGGAGACCTCGCTCTCCTCCATGGAGGGGAAGATGTGCTCCGTATTGTCGATGACCAGCGTCACCTGGGCGAAGCCCACCTGGGCCCGCTTCTCGGTGCCGCCGAAGATGACGTCCTCCATCTTGGCGCCCCGGAGGCCCTTGGCGCTCTGCTCGCCCATGACCCAGCGGATGGCGTCGGAGATGTTGGATTTGCCGGAGCCGTTGGGGCCCACGATGGCGGTGATATCCTCGCCGAAATTCAGGACCGTCTTATCGGGAAAG
>JAUNGH010000090.1 GCA_030524605.1 Oscillospiraceae bacterium
TCCTGCTGTCCCTGGCCGCCTGCTGCGCCATCGTGCTGCTGGTGCGGGGCGTGGGGCTTCCGGGCGGAGGCTCCGCCTCCACCGCCGCCGACACGGCGGCCCAAACGGAGACGGCGGAAGCCTTCGTGGAGGCGCCTGCCGACACCGGGGACGGCATTCCCACCGAATATGCGGACGCCGCCCCGGAAATGGCCCTGACCTACGGCACGGAAAAAAGCGCCGTGACGGACACGGCCCGCTCCTCCCCCTACTTTGCCGTCCTGACCCTGCCGGCGGATGCCCTGGAGATGGAACTGCTGGCAGACGGCACGCCCGTCAGCGAGTCGGAGGGCGAGCGGCGATACGAGCTGCCCGCCGGAGAGTACGACGCGCTTCTGGACCAGCTGGACGCCGCCGGCATCCAGCCCATTGCCCGGGAGCAGACCGGCGTGGAGAGCGAGACGGCGCTGGTCATTGTGACGGGCCTTTGATGTGATGCAGCCAAAACAGCCTCAGGGCAGTGTGCCCTGGGGCTGGTTTCATTTGCCCGGGCGCCTTGTTTGCCGTGCCGGTCAGGCGCAGCCTCCCGCCCTCGCCCGCAGGGCGGTCTGTTCCACGGCCTTTTCCGCCCTCCGCAAAGCATTTTCCCCTTGCATTCCGCCTCCATCTATGCTATAGTCCTCTCTGACAGGTGCCATCTCCCTGTCCAAGCACCCATTTGGGTGTTCGTTCGGCAAAACCAGGCGGGTTTGCCGTTCTCTAAACAAAAAAATGGAGGCTGCGCGGGCCTTACCCTGCGCGTTTTTGCTGTGGGCCTCCAAACCATGTCAAGGAGGTCTTTTTTCATGTCCAAGTTCACCACCCGCCAGCTGGCCACCGCCGGCATCATCGCCGCCCTGTACACCGTGCTGTCCCTGTTCGCCAACGTCTTCGGCATCGCCTACGGCCCCATCCAGTGCCGCTTTTCCGAGGCCCTGACGGTCCTCCCCTTCTTTCTGCCGGAGGCCGTCCCCGGCCTTTTCATCGGGTGCCTCGTCACCAATCTGATGAGCACCGTGGGGCCGCTGGACATCATCTTCGGCTCCCTGGCCACCCTGCTGGCGGCCCTGTGGACCCGCCGGATGCCCAGCAAATGGCTGGCCCCCCTGCCTCCTGTGCTCTGCAACGCCGTCATCATCGGCGCCATGATCGCCTGGTACGAGGTGGGCTTCACCGGGGCGTTCCCCGGGGCGTTTGCCTACAACGCCTTCACCGTGGGCGTGGGCGAGGCCGTCGCCTGCTATGTGCTGGGCCTGCTTCTGCTCCAGCTCCTGCCCCGGGTCCCCGCCCTTCAGGGCCGTCTCGCTCCCCGCGCCTGACCTCTGCATAAAAGCTCCCGTGTCCGCAAATGGACACGGGAGCTTTTTCATTTCAGCTTTTTCCGGAGCCTGGCCTTGGCCTCCGGGGACAGCACCTTTCCCGCCACCCGCACCGGCAGGGGCGGCAGGGCGCAGAACTTTCTGCGCACTCTGTCGAAGGGCTCCAGCGCATAGGCGGCGAAAAACGCCGCCCGGTCGGGGGGCCGCCCGATGGGCGACGCCAGCCGGGGATTCCCGGCCACGGCCCGCTCGATGGGAAACGCCTGGCGGCTCAGCGGCAGTTGGTCGAAGATGTGGCTGCCGTGGGCGGTGTTCACCAGCAGCAGGTTGATCCCCTTCTCCTGCTGGTCCGGCAGCTCGTCCGGCTTCAGGCCCCAAAAATCCCCCAGGGTGAAGTCGCCGGGGCGGTTCAGGTTCGTATAGGCGCAGCGGTGGCAGCTGGGCCGCAAGAACAGCGCCCGGCCAAAGGCCCGGCCATACTCCGTGCGGAACAGCGGCGCGGTGTCCACGGTGCCGTCGTCGTAGACGGTGGTAAAGTGGCTGTCCTTCCAGCCCGTGACCTTGTTGCGGAAGCGCACTGCCTGCAGGCCCTTGCCCTTGCGCCCCTCGATGGAGCGGGCCATGTCCTCCCACACGCCGGGGGAGGGTACGCCGTGACACACCAGGTCGCAGGTGATCAGATTCTCCGGGCGGCAGCCCAGATAGCGGTAAAGGCCGTCCACCTGGCAGGGCGTGCCGGAGAACAGCACGGGCCGGGTCTCCAGGGCCTTCTTCACCTCCCGGAAGGTCTCGCCCAGGTCGCTCTGGACGTACTTGGCCCCCCGCAGCCGCCACAAATCCTCCTTGCGGAAGCAGGCCACATGGCGCAGGTGCTGTTTTCCGTCCATGGCGGCGCCGAACACAATGCCGCCGGACTCCAGCACATGGTCCGCCAGGGCGGTGAACACGCCGCCGGAGGTGGAGTCCCTGCGGATGGCGTCGTCCCGGTTCCAGGCGGCAAAGGCGGCGGGCAGGGGCTTTTGCTCCCGTTCATGCAGCATGGGGCAGAGATTGGTACAGCGGCCGCAGCGGACGCACTTCTCCCCGTCAATGACCGGATAGGCGAAGCCCTCCTTGTCCCGCTCCATGGTGATGGCGTCTTTGGGACAGCCGCCGGCACAGGCCGTGCAGCCGGTGCAGCGGGCGTGATCCGCCAGGATGGGCAAATCGCTTTCGGCCGGCCGGGCCCCGGGGGATTCGGTTATCTCCTCTCCCTCCAGGGCGGCCCGCAGATAGCCGAGGGAAGACTGCCGCGCGGCGTCCAGCCGGGCCTCTGCGGCCATCCAGTCGATCCCGTCCTCCAGCCCGGCGGTGTCGCCCTTGCCGATGATGCGCTCCGTCAGGCCCAGCGTACTCAGCAGGCTGAAGGTCCGGGAGCTCTCCGGCTCCGCCAGCTCGCCGGGGGCCACGGCGGTGAAGAAGGGCTTTTGGAACTGGACGGAGAACACCGTGCCGTGGAAGGAGTTGGTGCAGACATAGCCGGCGTTTCGGAACAGCCCCAGAAACTCCGCCGGGCCGGCGTCGAACACGCACCGCGCCTTGGGGTGGACCTTCTGCCGGATGCCGCACAGCTGAACCACCGGCAGGCCGGTCTCCTTCGCCAGCTGCCGGATATAGGGGGCCAGGGCCCCGGGCCTGCTGATACAGTAGCACAGGATATATTTGCCGGAAGTCTCCGGCTCCGCCGCCATGGCGCTCCACTGCTCCGCCGTCAGCAGCAGGGTGGGATCCAGCACCACCGGGACGTGCTTCCCGGTGATGTCCTCCACGATGCGCTGTCCCTGCCGCTCCCGGACGGAGAGGTGGGAAAATTGGCCGAGATAGCCCCGCAGCTCGTCCTCCATGCCCTCCGGAATGCGGGGGACGCCGAAAGAGGGGGCGTAGGCAATCCTCCGCCGCCGGGAGAACGCTCCGAAAAACACCGGGTCGAAATGGCCGTCGGGGAAGATCTTCGGGTTCCAGATCTGGTCGCTGCCGGAGAGGATCACATCATAGGGCAGTTCCGCGGCTCTCAGCTCCTCCAGGCTCTCGAAACGGTGGCCGGAGATGCGGAGATGATCCCGGGAGAATTTTTCAAACCGCCGGTAGCGGGCGCTCAAGGCCTTGTAGTGCAGGGCGGTGTGGGCGTCGGCGGCGGCGCTGCCGATGCCGGTGGGCTTTCGGAACAGGTCGTTGTCCTGGTTGACGAAGTAGTCGATGATCTCGCACCCGGCGCCCAGGGACTCCACCGCCCGCTCCGTGGCCGCGGCCTGAAGCAGCGCCCCATAGTGGTGAATGTGGTAAAAAGTGACAAGTCCTGTCTTCAAAAAGAGACTTCCTTTCTTACTTCAGGTCCATAACCACGTTCTGCGGGGTCAGGAGGTCGTCCTCCGCCACCCAGTCGGCCACGGGAACCACCTCGAACTCCGTCTCCGTGCGGCGGATGACCACCTTCTCCAGTCCCGCGTTGATGACCATGCGGCGGCACATCAGGCAGGAGGTGGCGTCGGGGAGCAGCTCGCCGGTGCGGGCGTCCCGGCCCACCAGATAGATGGTGCCGCCCACCATGTCCCGCCGGGAGGCGGAGATGATGGCGTTGGCCTCGGCGTGGACGCTGCGGCACAGCTCGTACCGCTCGCCCCGGGGGACCTTCATGGCCTCCCGGGAGCAGTAGCCCATGTCCACGCAGTTGGCCCGGCCCCGGGGGGCGCCGTTATAGCCCGTGGAGATGATCTCGTCGTTCTTCACGATGATGGCGCCGTAGACCCGGCGCAGGCAGGTGGCCCGCTCCAAAACGGTTTCGGCGATATCCAGGTAGTAGTTCTCTTTGCTGATGCGGTCCATGGCCAGCCCTCCATTTTCTGTATCTGTAATGATTTATTGTAGCATGGGAACACAGGTCTTGCAAGTGCAGTCTCTGGCGGTTTTGGAAGGGATTGCGCGGTGCCTCACACCCCTGCCCGGACGGCGATCAGCTCCGCCGTCACGGAGACGGCGATCTCCTCCGGCGTCTCCGCGCCGATGGCGAGACCGATGGGGGCGTGGACTTTCGCATATTCCTCCGCCGTGAAGCCCGCCTCCAGCAGGCGGTCCCGGCACAGGGCCAGCTTCCGCTTCGAGCCGATGCAGCCCAGGTATTTCGCCCCGCTGCGCAGGGTCTGCACCAGCACCTCGTAGTCCGCCTGGTGGCCCCGGGTCATGACGACCACATAGTCGTCCGGCGTCACCTTCACCTGCCGGGGCAGCTCCTCAAAAGAGCCGCACAGCACCGCCTCCGCCCGGGGGAACAGGGCCTTGTCCGCAAACTCCGGCCGGTCGTCGTACACCACCGGGCGGAAGCCCACCGCCGCGGCGGCGGGCACCAGCGCCTGGGACACATGGCCGCCGCCGAAGATGTAGACCCGGCCCGCCTTCACTGCGGGCACGGCAAACCAGCCGTCCCGGAACACCGCCTTGTTTGCCAGCAGGCCCGCCTCTGCCGGAGGCTTGTCCAGATAGCGGAATCCCGTCCGGTCCGCCAGGCCCATGGCGGTGATCCGCTCGCCCTCCAGCCGCCGCACCAGCCAGGTGTCGGCGTTTTTTCCGGTGGCCTCCAGCAGGTCCCGCAGGATGGTGATGACCGCCCCGTCCCCGGCGGGGAGGTACTGGAACTGCACCGTCACGCCGCCGCCGCAGACCATGCCCAGGCTGGCGGCGTCCCCCTGGACGAAGCGGAAGCGCCGCAGGGCGTCCTCCCCCGTCTCCAGCAGGGCTTGGGCCAGCTTCGCGGCCTCGTACTCCACATTGCCGCCACCGATGGTGCCCGCCGTTCTGCCGCCGGGGAACACCGCCAGCATGGCCCCCGCCCCCCGGGGCGTGGAGCCGCCGGACTCCACCACGCTGACCAGCTCCACACTGTGCCCTTCCTCCAGGCTGTGGACAACCGCTCTGATAAATTCCCGCATTGTCCGGTCCCTCCTTTGTTTCTTTGGGATCATTGTACCACACCTCCGCCCTTTGGGGAAGCCGGGAGGGCGGAGGAAAAAAATTTACGGATATTTGAAGAAATCCGGCCCGCTCCACCGTAATATAGGTGTCTGACAACGAAGGGAGGTGGCGGCGCGGCGTGTCGAGCATGACAAGGGAACAGTTTTCGGCCCTGGTGGTCCGGTATGAGCGGCTGGTGTACACCATCTGCTTCCAGCTGGTCCGGGAGCCGGGCGCGGCGGAGGACCTGACCCAGGAGACCTTCCTCTCCGCCTACCTCCACCGGGACACGATGCCGGAGGGCTACGAGCGGCAGTGGCTGGGGCGCATCGCCGCCAACAAGGCCAAGGATCACCTGCAAAGCGCCTGGAGCCGCCGCGCGGTGCTGCCGGGAGACGAGGAGATGCCCCCCGGCCTGGCCCCGCCCGCCGAGGAGGAGGCCCTCCGCCGCGCCGGGGCGGCGGAGATCGCGGCGGCCATTGCGGAATTGAAGGAGCCCTACCGCCCAGTGTGCCGCCTGTGCCTGCTGGAGGAGCGGTCCCCGGAGGAGGCGGCCCTGGCCCTGGGCAGGCCGGTCAAGACGATACACACCCAGCTGTCGCGGGGCAAGCGGCTGCTGCAGGAACGATTGGAAAGGAGTGGAGCGCATGAACCGATTCCGTGATGACGGGCATTTGACCGACGAGGCCCTGTCGGCTCTGGCCCGCGGGGACGAGCTGGACGAACTGGGCCGCCTGGAGGCGGCGGAGCATCTGGCGTTCTGCGACCTCTGTCTCCAGCGGTACACCGACCTGCTGGACGGCGCGGCGCTGCTGACGCCGGAGCGCTCCTGCCGGGAGAGCCTGTGGCGGCGCATCCGGCAGCGGACGGTCCGGCTGCTCACCAGCCGCTACGCCACGGCGGCCACCGCCGTGGCCCTGGCCCTGACGGTGGTCTGGGGCAGCGGGCGGATCGAATTTGTCCGCGCCCCCGCCCTGCCGGAGGACCGGCCCTCGGTCTCCCAGGGGCTGCGGGAGTGGACGGCGAAATGGAGCGATTCCCTGGACGGCGCCATGTCCGGGCTGAACGATTTTTTTGACGGGCTGGGACGCACTCAGCCGGCACGAGGAGGAACAAACTGATGAGACAAAAACACGGACTTTCGCTTTTCATCACGTCCTGCATCCCCGGGTGCGGACAGATGCACCAGGGGTATATGAAGCGAGGGCTCTCCCTGCTGACCGCTTTCTGCGGCCTGTTTTTCCTGGCGGTATTTCTGGAGCTGGGGGCGCTGACGGTGCTGATGCTGCCGCTGTGGCTGTACTCGTTCTTTGACAGCTACAACCTGCGCAGCCAGATCGCTGACGGGACGCCCGAGCCGGACGTATACCTGTTCGGTCTTTCCGACGTGGATTCGGAAAAGATAGGTGTTTTACTGCGCAAGCGCCACAGCGTCATCGGCTGGGGACTGGTGCTGCTGGGCGTCTATATCCTGTGGCAGCGGGTGGCCGACTGGCTGGGGGACTTCTTCCGCTGGATTTTCCCGAGCGGGAATTTCTATTACACCTTCCGCTATGGCATCCCGCGGATCGTGGTGAGCGTCGGCATCATCGCCCTGGGCGTCTGGTTCATCCGGGGGCCCAGGCGGGCAAAGCAGGAGGATATTTCCGCCTTCGTGCCGCCGGCGGATACGGCGGTGCCGGATGCGGACGCCGGCGAAACGCCGGGAGAGGAGGCCCCCCATGGAGACGACTGAGTGCGCCGGCCCGGCCATCGCGCCGGAAAAGCCCCGGCAGCGCCGGGTGGGCACCTTCACCCTGGGCGTGACGCTGGTGGCGGCGGGCGGCGTGATGCTGGCGGCCATGCTCTTCCCCAGGCCGGAGCTTCTGCAATGGGCGCTGAAGCTCTCCCCCGTCATCCTGATCCTGCTGGGCATTGAGACGCTGTTCGCCGCCAGAGGCGGCGGGAAGATCAAGTACGACTGGGTGGGGATGCTGCTGTGCTTTATTCTCATCGGGGCGGCGCTGTGCATGTGTGCGGCGGCGTGGTATGTGTCCTGGTACTGGCCGGAGCAGGGCAGCTGTTACGACGGCTCCGTGGCCGAAAGCGGCAGCGGGTTTTCCATGGAGTTCGACGCCTTCAGCGCCCGGCAGCTGCGGCTGCTGGAACTGGCGGCCGGGGACACCGTCCGGGTGGAGGCGGAACTGACGGAGGGCAGCGTGCACATGGAGGTTTTGAAGGACGACAGCCGGGAGGTCATCTTCCGGGACAGCCCGCTGACGGAGAGAAGCTTTTCCTTCGGCGTGGAGGAATCCGGGACCTATGAGGTGTGGCTCACCGGGGAGCGGGCGGCGGGCAGCATCCGGGTGACGGCCCGGCCCATCTGACGCAGAAAAGCCAGAGGACAGTCGTCCTCTGGCTTTTCACTTCTGCCGCTCCCGGATCTCCGCCGCCAGGGCCGCGAACAGCTCATTTTTCGGAGGCTCAATCAACGGCAGCACCCGGCGGTCATAGCCCATCTCCGCCAGCAGGCGGGCGGTGCGCAGGTGCAGGATGTTCATGTCCGTCCACGCCTGGGCCTCGCCGTTCAAAATCAATTCCACCGTCTCCTCCCGGGTGGGAAAGCGGTCCAGCAGGGGCAGCACATCCTGATGGATGAAGTCCCCCAGCTCTGTCCGCAGCGCCGCCGGGTCCGTTCCGGCGGACAGGCGCCACCAGGTGTCCCGGCCATAGCGGGGAGACAGGCAGGCCGGCCGGATGCGGAACAGGCAGTCAGATTCCCGGAAGCGCCGGTTTTGGATGGGGACGTCCTTTTCAAAATAGACGCCCGCGTTCACGGTGAAGCCGATGTCCTCCGCCGTGTTGTATCTGTCCCGCTGGAACTGGATCACCTTGCCCAGGCCGTCGGGCAGGAACAGGCGGAAGATTCCGCCCTCCTTTTTCCAGCCCAGGGGCTTCAGCAGCCCGTGGGCATCTGCCAGCAGGCCCCGGTAAGCCGCTTCCATCCCGCCGCCCATCACTTCGCCTGCCGCATGGACAGACTGATGCGCTTTTTCCTCTCGTCCACCTCCAGCACGGCCACCTTCACCACGTCGCCCACGGAGACAACCTCCGACGGGTGTTTGATGAATTTGTCCGCCACCTGGGAGATGTGGACCAGGCCGTCCTGGTGGACGCCGATGTCCACAAACACGCCGAAGTCGATGACGTTGCGGACGGTGCCGGTCAGCACCATTCCGGGCTTCAAATCCTTCATCTCCAGCACGTCGGTGCGGAGGATGGGCTGGGGCAGGTCGTCCCGGATATCCCGGCCGGGCTTCAGCAGCTCCGCCACCACATCCCGCAGGGTGGGCACGCCCACGCCCACGGCCCCGGCGGCCTTCTCCTCGCCGTAAGCCTGCACCCGGGCGGGCAGGTCCGTCAGCTTCCCCGCCTTCACATCTGCCAGCGTGTGGCCCGTCAGGGCCAGAAGCTGCTCTGCCGCGGCATAGGACTCCGGGTGGACGGCGGTGTTGTCCAGCACGCTCTTGCTCTCCGGCACCCGCAAAAAGCCCGCGCACTGCTGAAAGGCCTTCGGCCCCAGCTTCGGCACCTTTTTCAGCTGGGCGCGGGAGGTGAAGGGGCCGTTCTCCTCCCGGTAGGCCACCACGTTTTTGGCAGTCGCCGCGGTCAGACCGGAGACCCTTTGCAGCAGGGACGGCGACGCGGTGTTCACGTCCACGCCCACGGCGTTGACGCAGTCCTCCACCACGCCGTTCAGGGCCTCGTCCAGCCGCTTGGGAGGCATGTCGTGCTGATACTGGCCCACGCCGATGGCCTTGGGGTCGATCTTCACCAGCTC
>JAUNGH010000091.1 GCA_030524605.1 Oscillospiraceae bacterium
TTGCAAAGGCAACCGCAATGGGCATACCCACATAGCCGAGGCCGACCACAGAGAGCTTTTCTTCCTTGGCGGTTAATTTTTCGAACAATTCTGCGCACATAGCTTCTTTTCTCCGTTCTGTATGAAATTTACCGGGGCCTTCCAAAAAAACGTCTGTTATACGCCCATAGCCTCGCAAATTTTTTCATTCACAAGTTTCACGTCAAAGATCTTCTCCGCTTTTCTTCGTCCGTCCCGTCCCATTTCACCGGCAAGGGCAGGATCCAATATGAACTGCTCCATCCGGCGGCAAAGGGCATCTATATCCTTGATTGGGACCAGGTATCCATTTTCCCCATCAACGACCGTTTCCCTGCATCCCGGCGCATCTGTCGTAATAACTGCGCGTCCGCTTGACATAGCCTCCAACACGGTCTTGGGGGTTCCCTCTCTATACGAGGGAAGAATAAACACATGGCATTGTCCCAAATATGGCCGCACATCTTCCTGTTCCCCAAAATACTCTATCGTCCCGTCTTCAATATACGCCCGCAATTCTTCCGGCTTCAGTGCGGACGGGTTGGAATCATATGGCCCTACAAGCAGGCAGCGGACCTGCGGATAGTTCTCCTTGGTCCTTTTGCATGCCTCAAGGTATTCATAGACACCTTTGTCCCGTATCAGCCTGCTGATGCAAAGAAATCCAAACCTTTCCGGTAAAGGCTGCGCTTCAAACCGTCCTGTATTGACGCCGGAGCCATGCAGCATGACAACTTTCTGCCGCCTTAGAATGCCATTCCCTTGAAACGTCTCCCGGTCATCCTGGTTTTGGAAAAAAATCACGGGACATTTACGCAGCGCTATTCTATATTCCGTGGTGAGAATCCCTCTCACAAACTTTGCTTTCAAGCTGTCCTTTAAAAATAAAGAGCCAAGTCCCGCGATCATCGGATAGACGTCTGTAATCCCAAGGATATTTGCTGCCAGCCCCCCATAAATCACGGTTTTGGCTTGAAAAGTAAATATCTTATCCGGCTTGATTTGCTGAAGTACACGCTTTATTGAAAAAAGCGTTCTAAGGTCATTCAGTGGGTTCATCCCATTTCTCTGAACTAAGATCTGCTTATATGCAATGCCCTGCGCGGCAAATTTCCCGCTCCATTTGGCCTCCGTCTCATTTCCGACCGCATAAACTGTATGGCCGCTTTTGAGAAACGACTGCATCATATCCATTCGGAACCAGAACAGCGACGGCGTATGACAGGACAGGACGGCAATCCTCATCTTTCCACTTTCTCCCTCTTTTGCAGTCCCCCTGTTCCGCCCTCAACCACGCCATCGTGCTTTGCAACGCTGACGATCGTCCCAAAAAAGCACTTGCAGTCAAACCAAAAGCTCATTTTTTCCACATACTCCCCATCGAGTTTTGCCTTTGCTGATATCTCCAATTCATCACGGCCATTGATCTGCGCCCAGCCCGTGAGGCCCGGCCTTATGTCATTCGCACCGTATTTATCCCGTTCAGCAATCAGATCCTCCTGGTTCCAAAGTGCCGGACGGGGGCCAATGATGCTCATTTTTCCTGTGAAAATATTAAAAATCTGAGGAAGCTCGTCCAAACTGGACATTCTCAGGAACTTTCCGGTTTTAGTAATGTATTGCTCCGGGTTTTCAAGCATGTGTGTGGGCATATCGTGGGGGGCAGCCATTTTCATGCTCCGGAACTTATACAGCTTAAAATAGCCCTTATGGATCCCGACACGTTTTTGTGTAAAGAACGCCGGTCCCGGATCGTCCATTTTAATGATGGCCGCGATGATCAGCATTGGGATAGCGAGTACCGCAATGCCGATCGAAGACAGCACAATATCAATCAGCCGCTTTATAAACTGTTTATACATCGCTTTCCCCTCTGCTTGATACATATCCTCTCATGCAATCCTGTCTGCAATCCGGGCGGCCCTTCCCAATCGCTTCGCGGCGGAGGCCTCATTGCAGCTATCCAGGCAAGCGGCTTTATCACCCCATCCGCCGCTTCTTTCTTCCAAACAGCAGCGCCGCGCCAAACCCAATAGCCGCGCCCAGGGCGTCGATCCACATGTCCGTTACTTGGCTGCTCCGGCCCGGGACAAAAAGCTGGATGGCCTCATCCGCCAGGGCCGTCAGCAGGCAAATGCACAAAGCCGTCACGCTCCGTCTTCCTTGAGACAAATGGCTGTCCCGTTCCCAAACGGACAGGGCAGCCATCCGAAACGCTCCCAACAGGGCAAATTCCGCCATGTGCGCCAGCTTGCGCACCAGGGTATGCCATAATCCCGCCGGAAACTCTGTCAATTGCAGCACAGGCGTCAGCAATTTCGTCATCTTGGCGCTCTGCACGGCGGACCGCTCGGCCGGACACATGTAATTCCCCTAGACCACCCGCGGCCGCGCCCCCGGGAGCCATCGGTGCCGATGGCTCCGGCGGCGCACTTGCTGTATTTGCGGCAGCGTTTATCTGGGGATCACGCCGCTGGAGGCCTCGCTGATGTCGTACCAGGCCCAGTAGGTCTCCGGCACGTCGGCATAGGTCTTGGCCTGGGCGGCGTCAAACTCCTCTTCGTCGATTACTCGGCCCAGCATGCGGTTGACGATGACGGCAGCCTGCGCGCGGGTGATCGGCTGCTCGGGCGCAAACAGACCGCCGCCGACGCCATTGATCCAGCCGCAGCCGGAGGCCGTGGAAATGGCCTCATAGGCCCAATAAGTCTCCGGCACGTCCGTAAATGTCTCACCCGTGACCGCGATATCGGCAAAACGGGTGGCAATCGCCACGAATTGGGCGCGGGTGATGGGCCGGTCAGGCGCGAATGTACCGTCGCCCATGCCCTTGATAATCCCCAGGGACGCCAGGGTGTTTACCGCGTCGGCACACCAGAAGCCCTCGGGAACATCAGAGAAAGAAACCGTCCGGACCACGTCGACATTCTTCAGCAGGCGGTAGAAGATCACGGCCACCTGTCCCCGGGTGACGGAAGCGGCGGGATAGAAATTCCCGTCGGCCTTTCCCTGCAGATAGGCGATCCGGTCCGTGGTATTCAGCACCGCAGACACGCCGGTCTCAGCAGGACCGTAAATCGCACGGCCAAAGGTGGCATCCACGGTCACGCCGCCCGCAGGCATCTGGAAGGTATAGGTATCATTGCCCTTGGCGGTATACTTCACAGCCTTGCCGTTTTTGTCCAGAATAACGATCAGCTGGTTCAGGCGATAGCCGTCGTCAGGCTTTACGCTGACCGTAACTGTCTTGCCCACGGCCGCGCTGCTGTCGCTGACGGTGACGGTGCCGTTTTCGGCACGCTTGCCGTCATTGGTAATGGGATAGGTGACCGTCGTGCCGCCGGAGCTGCTTCCGGAGCTTACCGCCCTCAGCGTCACTGTGACAATGTAGGTATTGCCGCTGGCGCGGTCGGTGGGATCCACATCCGCCGGGGCATAGGAAATCTGATACGCGGTATTTGCCGTCAGCGCATTCACCGGCGTGGCAAGGTCGATCAGCTTCTCCTTGAAGCCCAGTGCGGCGGCAGCTTCATTCTCGTCCCGAACCACGGAGCGGTAGCTGCTCTCCACCCAGGTGTTCCACGCATCCGTCCCGTCGGCATAGGCGTCCAGGCCGGCATTCATGACCGCTTTCATGGCCGGCGAGCCGAATGCCTCCAGTTCGCCGGTTCCGCTGGTCCGGTTATACAGCTGGTTGATTACACCCACAACCTCTGCGGTCAGCTTCTCGCTGCCGCCCAAATAGCCGGAGGTCCCCGATTTCGTTGTAGCGGGAGCCTTCGTCTCCGTAATCGTCACCTCAAGATACGTTCTGGTCACCGCCAGGGCCGTCTGGGGAAGCAGCATGCACAGCAGCAGGACCGCCGTCAGGAGCTTTGCCATTCTTTGTTTCATGTTCAAATCAATCCTCTCTTTTCCAGTTTTGACATATACCATGCCTTTTTCAGGCTTTTCTCATTGACGTAGGTATCAAAAACCGTATCCGCTAAACTCATATCGCCGCCGTTGTCCCGGATCAGCTGCTCCAGATCGGCTATGATAGCGTCCATCTTCCGGTCGCACTCTTTTTCCAGCTGCGAGGCCTTGGAGAGATAACCGCTTGCCAGCTTCATCAGCTCAGAATTGGTCCGTTTTTCCGGCGGGATCGCCCGGTAATCCGCTTTCGCGGCGTCGTACATATCGTCCAGAGCGGCGGTGTATTCCTCCCGCAGCACATAGACCTCGGCAATGAGAGCGGACAGCGCCTTTTCATAGCCGCTCTCCGCCGGTGTTTCCGCCGCCGGCGCTGTTCCGTTCTCCCCGCTCTGCGATCCCTGGGCGGCAGCCGCCGGCTGCTCTGTACCCACCAGGCGCCCGGCCAGCTCCTCCCGGGTCAGCGCGCCGTCCCGCAGCGCCTGACGCTCTTCCTCCGTCACGTCCCGCACGGAGATTTCCGGTGCCGCCGTCACGGCCTCCTGGATCCGCTGCTGGTTGTCTGCCAGTTTTTCCTCCAATTCCTCAGAGGAGTACTTCACCGCGGCCGAGACCGCCTTTAAATTCTCCCTCTGCCAAAGCGCCAGTCCTGCCAGCAGGACCGCCAGCAGCGCCGCCGCTCCGCAGAGGAGCTTGGTCCTCCGCTTCATGCTATGCCGATTCCTCCCCCCGCCGGGGATACGCCTGTTCGTCCATGTTTTCATGCAACACTTCTTCCGTCTCCGCCGGCGCTTTCACACAATCATTGACCTCGGCAGGCGCGTGATACGTGGGCACCATCCGCTTCATCAGCGCGATCAGTTCCTCCGGTGACGCCCTGCGTGCAATGGCCCCGTCCAGCCCCTTCAGATCGCGCATGATCTCCGCCTTCGTGATCTCCCGCTGCTGCTCAATGAATATCTTTTCATTGCTTGTTTTTGACAGGTTTTCGCTGCGCATCAAAAGCTCCTCATAAAGCTTTTCGCCGGGCCGCAGGCCGATCTCCCGGATCTCGATATCCCTGTAAGGCTCCAGCCCCGACAGACGGATGAGGTTTTCCGCCAGCGTCAGGATTTTAACCGGTTCTCCCATATCCAAAACAAAGATCTGGCTCTGTTTTGCCATGGCTCCGGCCTCCAGGACCAGCTGCGCCGCCTCGGAGATCGTCATGAAAAACCGGATGATCCGCTTGTCCGTAATGGTGACCGGACCGCCCTCCTCGATCTGCCGCTTGAACAGCGGCACCACGGAGCCGTTGGAGCCCAGCACATTGCCAAAGCGCACCGCGCAGAATTCCGTGGAGCTGTCGGACCTGCTCTGCAGGATCATCTCGCCAAACCGCTTGGTGGCTCCCATGAAATTGGTGGGATTCACCGCCTTGTCGGTGGAGATCATGACAAATTTCCTGGTGCCGAATTTCTCCGCCGCCCGCACCACATGGTATGTGCCAAACACATTGTTCTTGATCGCCTCCTCCGGGCAGTCCTCCATCAGGGGCACATGCTTGTGGGCCGCCGCGTGGAATACGATATCCGGCCGGAGCTCCCGAAACAGATCGTAGATCTTTTCTTTGTCCCGGATGGATGCGATCTCCACCCGCAGGTCCAGCGCGGCGCCGTAGAGCCGCCGCAGCTCCTGCTGGATGTCATAGGCATTGTTCTCGTAGATGT
The DNA here is from genome assembly GCA_030524605.1 of Oscillospiraceae bacterium. Lineage (GTDB taxonomy): Bacteria > Bacillota > Clostridia > Oscillospirales > Oscillospiraceae > Oscillibacter. The sequence goes on from JAUNGH010000091.1 coordinate 5,640, forward strand.
CCAGGATGATCAGCCGCTTGGGATGGTACTTTGCGATCTGGCGGCACAGCTCGCTGCCAATGGACCCGCCTCCGCCCGTCACCAGCACGGTCTGATCCTGCAAAAAGCTGTGGAGGACCCCGGTATCCAGTTTGACCGGCTCCCGGCCCAGCAGATCCTCCACCTGCACGTCCTTCACGGCAGCCAGGTTCACCTCGCCGTTCACCAGTTGATAGATGCCCGGCAGCACCCGGATACGGCAGCCCGTCACTTTGCACAGCTCCAGGATGTCCCGCTTCTCCTTTGCCGCAGCCGTCGGGATCGCCAGGATGATCTGGGTGATGTTCCACTGCTTTGCGGCGCTTCGGATGCACTCCCGCCCTCCGACGATGGGGACGTTCTCCAGATACTTTCCCTGCTTTGCCGGGTCGTCGTCGATGGCACAGTAGACTCTGCCCGGCAATTTCGGCGTGGTGCTGATCTCCCGCAGCAGGAGCTTTCCGGCCTCTCCGGCACCGATCAGCATGATCCGCTCCCCGCCGTCCTCGCGGGACCGGCGCAGGGACTGCAGCACCGCCAAAAAGATTCTGTAGGTGCAGCGCAGCCCCACCAGCAGCATCATCTGATACACCAGTTCCATAAAGAGCACGCTCCGGGGCTGATGGTAGCCAAGGAGCCGCGCCGGCACATGAAACAGCAAATACGACAGCGCGACAGACACGACCATCTCCGCCACATCATGGGCACTGACGGAGCGCCACATATAGCGGTACATCCTCCGGGCCAGGAAAACCGCCGCCGTCACCGCAATCTCCAACGGGAGGAAGCGGAACCAGGCATTCAGGTACTGCGGCGGCACAGCGTCAAAGGAAAAATCGAACCTGGTCAGCAGGGCGCCCCCGCCTGCGGCTGTCAGCAGCAGCACATCCATTGCCATGACCGCCAGCATCTGCATGGATATCCTCTGTTTTTTTCTCAAGCGTCTCGCCTCCTCCAACATCCATGCATCCGCCGCAGCCAAGCGCACGTCCCCGCTTTTTTCGGCCGGCCGCGGTTCACCCCCTGGAAGCCGCTTCCAGATCCAGTCTCTCCGTCTTTATGTCCCGCAGGGTATCCGGCCGGTGTGTCGCAATCAGCACCGACGGATGCGCCTTCGCCAGATTTTCCAGCAGGCGCGCCTCCGTCTCCCGGTCCAGCGCCGAGGTGGCCTCATCCAGCAGGAGAACCTGTGCCCCGGAGAGCAGCGCCCGGGCGACCGCCACCCGCTGCCGCTGTCCCACGGACAGGCCCTGGCCGGTTTCGCCCAGCACCGTGTCCAAACCATCCGGCAGCTCCCGGACAAAACCGCACTCAGCCCGGTTCAGCACCTCCCAGAGCTCCATGTCCGCCGCCCCCGGCCGCGCCAGCAGGAGATTCTCCCGCAGCGTCCCGGAGAACAGGATGGGCGTTTGGGGCACAAAGCTGAACATCCCCCGGGTGGCGGCGGAACAGGGGACCGTGCCCCGGTCCGTCTCAATCTCGATCCTTCCGGATTGCGGACGGTACAATCCCAGGATCAGCCGATACAAGGTGCTCTTTCCCCTGCCGGAGACCCCCGCCAGGCATGTCCACCGGCCCAACTCAATGCGGGCGGAAAAGTGCCGGAACACCGGCTGCTCCTCCCCCTCATAGCAAAAGGTCACATCGTCGAACACCAGCGCCCGGCAGACGGCGCCATCCCCGGCGGCCACGCCCGCCGGCTCCTCCGGCAGCCGCCACAGCTGCAGCAGCCGTTCCCCTGCAGCGTCCGCCGCGGCCAGCTGGCTCTGGAGCCCCGTCAGACCGGACACCGGGGAGCGAAACAAATTCATAAGCTGCAAAACAGCCGTCAAGTCGCCAAACGACAGCGCTCCTGTCCGAATCGCCAAAGCGCCCCACAAAATCACGGCGGCAGATCCCACCTGCACCAGCAGGGAAAAGGCTGTGCCGCCGCCCACGGCTGCCCGCCGCAGGGACGTTCTGGCCATCCGCCAGTCTTTTTGCCGCCTCTGGAACCGCCGGCTTACCTCGCTTTCCGCCGCGATGCTGCGGCAGAGCTCCAGGTGCTCCAGGTGCTCCTGCAAGCAGGCAGTCATTTCCTCCTCCGTCCGCCGAACCGCCAAATGCCGGACTTTCAGAACCCTGCGAAACAGCAGGCCGCCCAAAGCAGTCAGGCCGCCGCCGGCCAAAATCACGGCAGCCAGCTGAAGCTGCAGAATTGCCAGCGTGGCCGCCGCGCCGGCCAGCTGGATCACCTGCCCGGCCGCCGCCGGCAGCAGGCTGGTATACCGCTCGCAGACTGTCCGGCAGTCCCCCACGATGCGGCTGAACAAACAGCCGCTGTGGTAGCTGTTGATATGCCCGCAGTCCTTCCGCTGCAGCAGTTCCAAAACCCTCTGCCGCAGCAGTGCCGCCGCCCGGTCCGACGTCTGTCCCGCATAGGCGCTTGCGGCGCCCCGCAGCAGCGGGATCGCCGCCGCCAGTGCCGGCAGCACACCGCACCACAGGGCAAAGCCTCCGGCGGCCCCCAGCGCGCCGTTGATGACGCCACGGACCGCCAGCGCCAGCAGCACCAGCAGGAGAGACTGGAGCGTGGACAGAAAAGCCAGCAGAATGCCCGCTCTGCGGCAGGGGCCCAACAGCCTGCCCAATTCCTTTTCCGCGGCGTTTTTCGGTTCAGTTCTCATGCGCGCCGCCCCCTGTCTCACTGATTGCGGCCGCATACTCTCCACAGCCGCCTCAGGCCGCCAAATATCAGCCGCCGGACCGGCCGCAAGGCCACCCAGCTCCGCCAGTACAGGCCGTACAGCGGACTTGCGCAGGAGACCCAGCGCCCCCTCCAGGTAAAATCCGTCACCGCCGCGGCGACCTGCCGCTCCCGGACGCCGGGTTCCAAACGCCACTGGTTGTCGCCGCAGCAGGTGTAAGCGCCCTCATTTTCCACCGCGACGATCCGGTGGAGAACATAGGTCCCGTCTCTCCGGCGGTACAGCGGGATGTCTCCCCGTCTCAGCCGCTCCGGCGCGGCCAGCCGCACCCGGCTTTCGCGGTCCCAAAGCATGGGGCGCATACTGTTTCCGGTGACGGTCAGTTCAACGCTGCCGCCTTTTTCCAGAACCTCCGCTATGACCGGCGTCAGTTCCTGCATGGAAACCGTCTGTCCCCGCAGATGTCCCATGTCAGGGCTTCACCAGGCCGCCAAGGTCAATCGTGCCGTCCTTGCCGATCTCAACGCTGGGATGCGCCGCGTCATAAGCGGCCTTGGCCTCCTGCTGCCACGCGAAAAAGCCGGCGGGATCGGTAAAGCCGGCAAAGAACGCCTCCTGCTTTTCCGGAGACAGCTCCATGTATTCCTCCCAGGTATATGTCTTCTGGGTGGTTCCGCCGGATCCCGTTCCCGTGCCGGAACCGGAACTGCCGCCGGAATCACCGCCGCCGGAGCTGCCGCCGGAGCTTCCGCTGCCGC
>JAUNGH010000092.1 GCA_030524605.1 Oscillospiraceae bacterium
GCAACGAGCGGCTGGAGTTCCTGGGGGACTCCGTGCTGGGCTTTGTGACGGCGGAATTCCTGTTCGTCCAGCACCCGGACCTGCCGGAGGGCGACCTGACCCGCATCCGGGCGGCGCTGGTGTGCGAGCAGAGCCTGTACGAGGTGGCGCGGAAGCTGGACCTGGGCCGGTACCTGAAGCTGGGCCGGGGGGAGGAGGCCGGCGGCGGCCGGGAGCGCACCTCCATTCTGGCGGACGCCACCGAGGCAGTCTTCGCCGCGGTCTATCTGGACGGCGGCATCGCCGCCGCGTCGGCGCTGATCCACCGCGTCCTGCTGGACGCCGAAAAGGAGGAGGCGGTGGAGGAGCGCCGCCGGGACTACAAGACGGCCCTCCAGGAGCTGGTGCAGCGCCAGGCGGACCAGGTGCTGACCTACCGGATGGTGGGGGAGCACGGCCCGGACCACGCCAAGACCTTTGCGGCGGAGGTGCAGCTGAACGGCACCTCCCTGGGCACCGGCACCGGCCACAGCAAGAAGGAGGCCGAGCAGGCCGCCGCGAAAGCCGCCCTACAGACTTTGGGCGGCGAATAGAGCCGCGATTTCCGGCAGGGACCGCCTATGGCGGTCCTTTTTTATAAGTCGACATAATTCTGCAAATATGACTGGAATTTACCGCCCGTCCATGATATACTATCTCCATATGAAGATTTGAAATGATTTAGGAGCGTGAGCGTTTTGTCATTGCTGTCATCCATCCTGCTGGGGGTGATCCAGGGCGTCACGGAGTTCCTGCCCATCTCCAGCTCCGGACATCTTGCCATCGCGGAGCATCTGCTGGGTATGTCCGGCGCGGCGGAGGTCCCGGGCTTTTTCGATGTGTTGCTGCATCTGGGCACGCTGTTTGCCGTGTTTGCGGCCTACTGGGAAGATATCCGGGACATGATCGCGGAGTTCTTCCGCGGCGCCGGCGATCTGGTACATCACACCACCCCTGCGCCGGTCCCCCCCGCCCGGCGGCTGATCCTGCTGATCATCGTGGGCACCCTGCCGCTGTTCGCGGTGCTGCCGGTGAAGGATCTGGTGGAGGGGCTGGCGGACAGCATGTACTTTGTGGCGGCGGCGCTGCTGGTGACGGGCTGTCTGCTGTTTGCCAGCGACCGGGTGAAAAAGGGCCGCAAGACCGAAAAGTCGGCCACGCTGCTGGACGCACTGCTGGTGGGCGTGGCCCAGGCCGTGGCCACCTGTCCCGGCATCTCCCGCTCCGGCACCACCATCACCGCCGGGTGCTTTGTGGGCTTTGAGCGGAAGTTCGCCGTGCGCTATTCCTTCCTGATGTCCATCCCCGCCATCCTGGGGGCCAACATCCTGAGCCTGAAGGACGCCCTGGAGGGCGAGGTCATCTGGGCCGACGTGCCCGTCTATCTGGTGGGCGTGCTGGTGTCCGCCGTGGTGGGCTATGCCTGCATCCGCCTGCTGAAAATGATCGCGGAAAAGGGCAGGTTCGGATTCTTCGCCTACTATTGCTGGGCTGCCGGCATTCTGACGCTGATTCTGACGTTTATCCAGAAATAAATCGGAGGTACATACCGTGGCTTCCACGACACAAAAGAAAACAACCGCAAAAAAGAGCGGCTCCAGGCAGAACGGCGGACGCTCCAAAAAGCCCGCCCAGCCCCAGAAGCGGCCCATCCGCCGGGAGGTGGGGGGCTTTGCGCTGCTGGTGCTGACGCTGTGCGTCCTGGTCAGCTATGTCCACGTCAGCGCCATCTTTATCGACTGGTTCGCCATTTTGCTGAAGGGCCTGTTCGGCTACGGCTACTGGCTGGCGGGTCCCGCCCTGCTGCTGGCAGGGCTGATCCTGCTGTTCCACCATGGGCGGCCTGTCCGGCTGCGGGTAACCTGCGCGCTGCTGCTGCCGGTGATCTTCGGTGCCCTGGGCCAGATCCTGCGCATGATGCTGCGGGAGGAGACCTATGAGTCCTCCCTGGGCATCCTGGCCAAGCTGTGGGCCTCCGGCAGCGAGATGGCCTCCGGCGGCGCCGTCTCCGGCGCCCTGGCCATCGGATCCTCGGCGGTGATCTCTCCGCTGGTTTCCCTGATCCTCTTCACGGTGCTGTTCGTGGTGCTGCTGATGGCGGCCCTGCGGCTGACGGTGGGGGCCCTCATCGAAAAGCACCGGGAGCGCCCCCAGTACGAGGAGGAGCCGGAGCCTGAGCGCCCGGCCATCCGCGTCACCCCCATCGAGCCGCCGAAACGCCGCACGGAGGAGAAGCCCCGGCCCCAGATCGACTTCCCCCTGGACGACGCCCCCGCGAAGGAGCCGGAGCCCGCGCAGAAGGAGCCGGGCCGCTTCACCAGCTTCTTCCGGCACAAGTCGGACCGGCAGAGGACCCCGGACCAGGTGCTGGCCGAGAAGGCCGCGGAAAAGACGCCGTCCCCGCCGTCCCCGGCCATTCCCGCGCCTGCCGCAACGCCGGCCCCCGCCCCCGCGCCCATCCCCGTCCAGCCGGAGTCTCCCGCCCCTGAGCCGCCCGCCCAGGAGCCGCCTGCCTCCTCCCGCAAGGAGAAGGCCAACACCGCCAGAGAGGTGGCGGCCCAGACCGCCGCCGTCACGGCGGAGATCGAGGAAAAGCTGTCCGGGCCGGAGGAGACCTACCAGTTCCCGCCCGTCACACTGCTGAAGGCCAACCGGGGGGAGAACTACACCGAGACCGGGGCGGAGCTGCGGAACAACTCCCGCCGTCTGGCGGAGACCCTGACCAGCTTCGGCGTGGACGCCACCCCCGGCGACGTGGTCCACGGCCCCTCCGTCACCCGGTACGAGTTTGTGCTGGACCAGGGCGTGAAGCTCTCCAAGATCACCAACCTGGCGGACGACATCGCCCTGGCGCTGGGCGCCACCGGCGTCCGCATCGCCCCCATCCCCGATAAGATCTCCGTGGTGGGCATCGAAGTGCCCAACAAGCAGGTGACCCCGGTGCTGATCCGGGACGTCATCGAATCCCGGGAGTTCACGGAGCATAAGTCCCGCACGGCCTTTGCCGTGGGCCGGGACATCGGCGGGCGGAACATCGTGGGCAACATTGAAAAGCTGCCCCATGTCCTGATCGCAGGCACCACCGGCTCCGGTAAGTCCGTGTGTACCAACTCCCTCATCATCAGCCTGCTGTACAAGTCCACCCCTGACGAGGTGCGCTTCATCATGGTGGACCCCAAGATGGTGGAACTGGCGCCCTACAACGGTATCCCCCACCTGCTGATCCCCGTGGTGACGGACCCGAAGAAGGCTGCGGGCGCGCTGCAGTGGGCGGTGTTCGAGATGATGAAGCGCTATAAGGCCTTCTCCGAGCACGGCGTGAAGAAGCTGGAGGAGTATAACCGCCTGGCCAGGGCCAGCGAGGACCTGGAGCCCCTGCCCAGCATCGTGGTGGTCATCGATGAGCTGGCCGACCTGATGCTGGTGGCCGCCAAGGAGGTGGAGGAATCCATCTGCCGCGTGGCCCAGATGGGCCGCGCCGCCGGCATGCACCTGGTCATCGCCACCCAGCGTCCCTCCGCCGACGTCATCACGGGACTGATGAAGGCCAACATCCCCAGCCGCATCGCCTTCGCCGTGGCGTCCTCTCTGGAGTCCCGCATCATTCTGGACACCACCGGCGCGGAGAAGCTGGTGGGCAAGGGCGACATGCTGTACGCGCCGCTGGGCGAGTCCAAGGTCCGTGCCCAGGGCTGCTTCATCTCCCCGGAGGAGATCGAGGAGGTGGTGTCCTTCGTCAAGCAGAGCGGCGAGGCCCACTACTCCGACGAAGTCATCGCCAAGATCGAGGAGTCCGTCCAGGAAAAGGACAAGGGCAACGCCAAGAGCAGCGCCCCCGCCGAGTCCGCCGCCGACGAGGGCGACGAACTGCTGCCCGCTGCCGTGGAGGTGGTCCTGGAGACCGGGCAGGCCTCCGTCTCCATGCTCCAGCGCCGGCTGAAGCTGGGCTACTCCCGGGCTGCCCGTCTGGTGGATCAGATGGAAGAGCGGGGCATCGTAGGGCCTTTTGAGGGCTCCAAGCCCCGGCAGCTGCTGATCACCCGGGCCCAGTGGCAGGAGATGCAGCTGGGCGGCGCCCCCGCCGACACCGCCGGTGATGAAGCGCCGCCGTTCCCGGAAGAAGAGGTATGAATTTTTTTAATACCGGGGTTGACAAATCCGACGGAACCTGTATAATGGGAAGCCAGAAACGCAATGACAAAGCCAGCCCTGCGAAACAGGCTTCAAGCGAGAGGGGAACGGTGCAAGCCCTCAGCCTACGCCGCAAGGCAGCCACTTTGGAGCAGTCCGCGACGAGCGGAACGGCCCATCCCCGTTACCGGATGACGTGAGATGTCCCGCCTGGGACAGATCAGGGTGGTACCGTGGAATTTTTTCGCCCCTGACAGCCGTGAGGGGCGTTTTTCTACTTTGCCGCAGAGCGCTGCGGCGGAGCTTACGACACAAATACATGCCAAGGAGGCAGTTACGATGAAGTTTTCCAGTAAGATTGAAAAGTGCGGCCTGTCGCCCATTCGGAAGTTCCACCCCTGCATGGTGGCGGCGGAGGCCAAGGGCCGGAAGGTCCACCATCTGAATATCGGCCAGCCGGATATCGAGACCCCCGAGGCATTCTTTGACGCCGTGCAGAATTTCGGCGAGACCGTCCTGGCCTACGCCCCCTCTCCCGGCGTGGGGACGTATGTGGAGGCCGTCCGGGACTACTACACGTGCCTGGGCTTTCCCATTACCTGCGACGATATCTTAGCCACCTACGGCGGCAGCGAGGCGCTGCAGATCGTTCTGCCCTGCATTCTGGACGACGGCGACGAGATCCTGGTGCCGGAGCCCTACTACCCCAACTACGAGACCTTTGTGAACATCACCGGCGCCGTCATCCGGCCCATCGAAACCAGCCCGGAGGAGGGCTACCGCTACGCCAGCCGGGAGCGCATCGAGTCCCTGATCAACGAGCGCACCCGGGCTATTCTGGTGACGAACCCCGGCAACCCCACCGGCGTGGTCCTGAGACCGGAGGAGATGCGCATCCTGGCGGACATCGCCCGGGAGCACGGCCTGTTCCTCATCAGCGATGAGGTATACCGCGAGCTGGTCTACGGCGGTCAGAAGCCCGGCTCTATGCTGGAATTTGAGGACGCCGCGGAAAACGTGGTGGTGGTGGACTCCGTGTCCAAGCGCTTTTCCGCTACCGGATCCCGGGTGGGCGTGCTGATCTCCCGGAACCGGGAGCTGATGGCCCAGGCCATGAAGATCTGCCAGGGCCGCCTGTGCGCCGCCACGCTGGACCAGGTGGGCGCCGCCGCGCTGTACCGGACCATGACGCCGGAATATTATGTGAACCTGCGGGCGGAGTACCAGCGCCGCCGCGACGCGGTGGTGGAAGGCCTGTCCAAAATTCCCGGTGTGCGGTTCAATTCCCCGGAGGGCGCCTTCTACCTGATGGTGACCCTGCCGGTGGATGACGCGGAAAAGCTCCAGTATTTTCTGCTGGAGGAGTTCGAGGATCACGGTGAGACCGTCATGTATGCCCCCGGCGAGGGCTTCTACGCCACTCCCGGCAAGGGGCGCAATGAGATCCGCATCGCCTATGTGACCAACCCGGAGGACCTGACCCGTTCCATTGAGCTGCTGGGCCTGGGCATCCAGGCATACAACGCCAAAAACCAATAAGAGGAGGCGGCGCCGCAAACCGGGTTTGCGGCGCCGTGTTTTTGGCTGGGTATGGCCGGATATTCACAGAGAGTTTGCAAATTCCCACTTGACAACTATGGAAAGGTATGCTATCACTATATCATAGTAAAAAGATAGGAAAAGGAGGAATTATCATGCGCGTCTATGCGGACAACGCGGCGACGACGGCCGTCAGCCAGACGGCTCTGGCCGCCATGCTGCCTTGTTTTCAGGAAATATACGGAAACCCCTCCAGTCTCCACAGCCCCGGTCAGCGGGCGGCGGAGAAGCTGGCGGAGGCCCGGGAGATATTTGCCCGCCGCCTGAACGCCGAGCCCCGGGAGATCACCTTCACCTCCGGCGGCAGCGAGGCCGATAACCAGGCCCTCCGCAGCGCCGCCGCGCTGGGGGCCCGGAAGGGGAAGAAGCACATCGTCTCCACCAAGTTTGAGCACCACGCCATCCTGCACACTCTGGATGCCCTGGCGAAGGAGGGCTTCGAGGTCACGCTGCTGGACATCCCGCCTGACGGCGTGGTGACGGCGGAGCAGGTGAAGGCCGCCATCCGGCCGGACACCTGTCTTGTGACCGTTATGTTCGCCAACAACGAGATCGGCACCATCCAGCCCATTATAGAGATCGGTGAGGTCTGCCGCGAGGCCGGCGTTATCTTCCACACCGACGCTGTCCAGGCGGCGGGGCATCTGCCCATCGATGTGCAGGCCATGCACATCGATATGCTGTCCCTCTCCGCCCACAAGTTCCATGGCCCCAAGGGCGTGGGCGTGCTGTACGCCCGCCGGGGCATCCCTCTGGTGAACGTCATTTACGGCGGCGCCCAGGAGCGGGGCAAGCGGGCCGGCACGGAGAACATCCCCGGCATCTGCGGCGGGGCCGCCGCCTTTGACGAGGCCTGCGCCAACATGGAGAAAAACGCCGCCTTCCTGACGCCGCTCCGGGACAAGCTGATCGCGGGTCTTACCGCCATCCCCCACAGCATCCTGAACGGCGACGCCAAGCGCCGCCTGCCCGGCAACGTGAACGTCTGCTTCGAGGGCATCGAGGGCGAATCCCTGCTGCTGCTCCTGGACGCCAAGGGCATCGCGGCGTCCTCCGGTTCCGCCTGCACCTCCGGCTCCCTGGATCCCAGCCACGTGCTGCTGGCCCTGGGGCGGCCCCACGAGGTGGCCCACGGCTCTCTGCGCCTGAGCCTCAGCGAGTACAACACTGCGGAAGAAATTGATTATATATTGAGTGTATTGCCTGATATAGTGTCCTATTTGCGGGATATATCCCCGGTGTGGGACGAACTGGAACAGGGCCGGCGGCCCCATCTGCTTTGAAAGGAGAACTGAACGATGGCATTATACAGCGATAAGGTCATGGACCACTTCCAGAATCCCCGGAACGTGGGCAAGATGGAGGACGCCGACGGCATCGGCGAGGTGGGCAACGCCAAGTGCGGCGACATCATGCGGATGTATATCAAGGTGGACCCTGAGACACAGGTCATCACCGACGTGAAATTCAACACCTTCGGCTGCGGCAGCGCCATTGCCACCAGCTCCATGGCCACGGAGCTGATCAAGGGCAAGCCCATTTCGGAGGCGCTGAAGCTGTCCAACCAGGCGGTGGTGGAGGCCCTGGACGGCCTGCCCACCCACAAGATCCACTGCTCCGTTCTGGCGGAGGAGGCGGTCCGTGCCGCCGTCAAGGACTACTTTGACAAGAACGGCATCCCCTATGACAAAGAGCTGCTGGCCTGTGACGGCCACTGCGACACCTGCGGCCACGAGCATTAAAGTGTGCGGAAAAAACCGTCCCGGAAACACAAGTTTCCGGGACGGTTTTTGATACATGTTCAGTTCAGCGGCACGGTGCGGCCGTCCAGCCTGCCGTTTTCCAGGGTGACGACGCCGTAAAAGGGATGGGCATAGTCCCCGATGCTGCCGGGATTCAGGAAAAGGGTCTTGCCCCTCCGGTCCACCAGGGGACGGTGGGTGTGCCCGAAAAGAAACAGGTCCAGGTTCTGCTCTTCGGCGGCATAGCCCGCGGAGAGCAGGGACTGCTTGACGCCGTAGGTGTGCCCGTGGCACATCAGCACCCGCTTGTCCTCCAGGAACAGCAGGCGCTCCGCCTGCTCCATGGGCCGGAAGTCGCAGTTGCCGGGAACCTGCTCAAAGGGAATCCCCGGAAACGCGGCGTGAAGCTTTTCCCCGTCCCGCCAGCAGTCCCCCAGGTGGAGGAGCAGGTTGGGCGACTCCCTTTCCACGGCCCGCAGCATATTGGCAAGATTCCCATGGGAATCGGAAAGGACCAGAATTTTCATGGCGTTGTTCCTCTCTTTGGCAATATGAAACAGTATACGCCCTTTTCCGCTGTTTCGCAAGGGGATCCCGCCGGTTGGACGCCTTGAAAGACCGGGGCTGGTATGCTAAAATGGCGTCAGACAGGCGGGGAAAACACAAGGGGAGCGGGGAATGTCCATGGACGCTGATTTTATCAATGTAACGCCGGAAAACCTGGCCGGTGAGCATCTGTGCTGCATCATCCGCAGCAAAAAGCCCCATCCGGGAGTGGAGGCCAAGCGGCGGTGGCTGGCGGACCGGCTGAAGGAAGGCCATGTTTTCCGGAAGCTGAACGTGAAGGGCTGCGCCTTTATCGAGTACGCCCCGCTGGAGACGGCCTGGGTGCCGGTGCTGGGTGAAAACTATCTCTATATCTACTGTCTGTGGGCCTGCGGCAGCCTGAAGGGAAGCGGCCACGGGCGGGCGCTGATGGAGTACTGCCTGGCCGACGCCAGAGCGCAGGGAAAGTCCGGCGTCTGTATGCTGGGGGCCGAAAAACAGAAGGCTTGGCTTTCCGACCAGGCGTTTGCGAAGAAATACGGTTTTGAGACGGTGGATACCACCGATTATGGCTATGAACTGCTGGCGCTTTCCTTTGACGGAACGGTACCGGCCTTTGCCCCGGCCGCCAGACAGGGGAGGATCGAGAGCCGGGAGCTGACGGTCTATTACGGCCAGCAGTGCCCCTATGTCCACCAAGGGGTGGAGACGGTGGGGCGGTACTGCGGGGAAAACGGGGTCCCCGTGTCTCTCATCCCTGTGGATACGCTGGAAAAGGCAAAGTCGCTGCCCTGTGTGTTCAACAACTGGGGCGTGTTTTACCAGGGGCGCTTTGTGAGCGTGAACCTGCTGGACGCAGGGACTTTGCAGCGTATCCTCAAGAAATAAACGTCTGCTTTTCAAACGCTGCAAGGGCAGCCTCTTCGTGAGGCTGCCCTTGTTTTCCCCTGAAAGCGGACTGTTACAGGTCCGTCTGTGCGGGCCCTTCCAGCAGCTTCCCCCGATAGTCGAACCGGGAGCCGTGACAGGGGCAGTCCCAGCTTTTCTCATCGGGGT
>JAUNGH010000093.1:0-527 GCA_030524605.1 Oscillospiraceae bacterium
TTCCCTGTGCGTCTGCACAGAGGGTACTTGCTGACTATGATTATAGCTCCCACGCAAGCTGTTGAACAGAAAATGTCATGTTGCCGCAGTCTTTGCATTGCGGCCTGTTCTATGCGGGAGCAGCACTGACGGCTTACACCAAGCTCTGCCGCAGTGTTTTCTTGTGACAGGCCCCGATAATAAACAGCCTCAATGGTTTGCCGCTGAGATGGGGTTAGCACTGCCATAGCCTCATCCAGCTTGTTATGGAGCTGTTGCTGGTATATGGTATCCTCAACATCTGCGTAGGCATCGCTGGGGTCCGCAACAAAGTCACCAAGCTCAGAGAGGTCACCACCGTCCCCATCGCCAATTTATGATGAGATGCTTTTTGAGATCAATATGTGTGTAGGACTAAGGAATGACAATGGCCGGCGTAAATCGGAAGACTTTTCAGATGAAGAGTCGTTTTCACATGATGCATCCTTCTGATTATCAACGGCACTGCCTGGTTGGAATAGATGCAGAGGCGCGCCTGCGGCCAATAT
>JAUNGH010000093.1:537-9090 GCA_030524605.1 Oscillospiraceae bacterium
AAACCGCCGAGTGGGGTTTGTTTTGTTGCGCGCTGGCGGGCGGCGGGCCATTACGCCGGCCGGCGCGCCTTTGTTTTTGGGGCGATTTTTGGCGATGGGCTTTGTTTTGCTTGGCCCCGTTCTGGTGAAAAACGTTACGATCTGAGCATGGGTGCAGGCGGCGTTTGGGCCTCTCCGGTTCCTGCCGTAATACCTTCACGGACTGCCCATGCCACAGCGTCGGCATAATAGACGCCGGGGGCTACATCCACGAAGGAGCTGGCGGCGGAGTTCTGGATTTTCACGAAAGCGGCTTTCGCAGACACTTTGTAGCGGGGCATGGAAAAGGTATAGACGCTTTTGGAAGCGGCGGTGTCCACAGTGGCGCTCTCAGCCATGGAGGCCGTCAGGCCCACTGGTTCACAGCCGTTTTGCGGCGTGACGGTCAGGGCGGCGGTATCGCCCGCCGTAGCCGCTGCCGGGCTGGAGGTTGCCGTGCCGCCGGAGATGATCGAATCGATTGTGACAGTGCATTTTCCGGGGCGGGAGTCTCACCCCCGGTGATAACCTCGGCGGTGTGGTTTGGCTTATCCGGCCTCAGCGTCAAATCCCTGTAGCCCACGGTGGTGTTGTTGTCAAACTGTTCACCGATGAGGATATTTAGTCCCAGAGATTCCACCCACGGTAACGCTGTTGACTACTTTCAGCCAGTCTGCGGCGCTATCATCAAAAGATAACTTAAAACTACCGCTATATGATCCGGCAGTAAAGTTTGCGGACGGCTCTTTTTCCTCGGCGGGGCCCAAAGCCGGCCCAGAATTGGGCGTTTCGCTGTTCCGGAGCTCCGTCACCGTGGTGGGGGACGATGGGGCCGTCTGCGACGGCCTGGCCACTGCTCTGTTTGCGATGGGGCTGGAGGAGGCCACCCTGTGGCAGGCAAGCGATGGTTTTGAGGCAATCTTCGTGACGGAGGCCGGGGACATCTATATCACAGAGGGCCTGAAGGCTCGATTTGCCCTGACAGAGGACCATCAGAGTCAAGCGGTCAGAGTGATAGAGCGGTTGGAATGATCAGCGGGCCCCGTAAAACGCAGGCGCTGAAAAAATCAGAAATTCGTCAATTCAGATGCCGGGATGCTCTTGTTTTAGGACGATAATCTGCGGCAGAATTTGGATATTCGGGTTATGGCGAGAAAGCGTGCCGGGGGACCTGGTGCGGAGAGATGCCGGCTGGCGCAAGACTTGGCAGTGAACCTCGGGAAGATCATCTCTGAGTTTCTCGGCTGAAGGCTGTTCGGAGCTTTATCCGGTATGGAGCGGATCCTTGTCCGGGCTTGCCGGGTGTGATACAATTGTGCAAACCGACAGAATGGGGGATAGACTGATGAAGCGGATTCTACTGCACGGGCTGGGACAGACTGCCGCCAGCTGGGAGGAAACGGTTCGCTGGATGGAGGCGCCGGAGGAGGTTCTCTGCCTGGAACTGTTCAGCCTGCTGCAGGGGCGGGCATGCACCTACGAGAACCTGTATGGTGCGCTTGTGGAATACTGCAGGGGGATTCCCGGCCCCGTAGGGCTGGGCGGGCTGTCTCTGGGCGGCATCCTCGCCCTACAATACAGCCTGGAGCATGCTGAAAAGGTCACGGGCGTGGTGCTGATCGGGACACAGGTTGTGATGCCGAAGGGCCTGCTGCGGTTCCAGAACGGGGTATTCCGTCTTCTGCCGGACAAGGCGTTTGTAAATATGGGGATTGAAAAACGTGAGGCGATCCAGCTATGCCGCTCCATGGCCCGGCTGGATTTCCGTCAGGATCTAAAGCGGCTGGCGTGCCCGGCCCTGGTGGTCTGTGGGGAGCGGGACTGGGTGAACCGGAGGGCTGCGGAGGCACTGCGGAAGGGGCTGCCCCGTGGGCAGCTCGTTATCGTGGAGCGCGCGGGACACGAGGTGAACCAGGATGCGCCCGAGGCATTGGGCAGGGCGCTGGACGCTTTCTTCCGGCGGTGAGCCGGAAGCCTCTGAATGAAAAAAGTCTCCCCGGCCACTGCCGGGGAGGCTTTTGCTGTATGCTGCCGGGCCTATGAGAGCTCCGGCAGCTCCTCCAGGGAGGCGAACGAATAGCCCATCTCCTCCCACTTGGTCAGAAGGTCGTCCAGAATCCCGGCGTTGGTTTTGGAGGTGGAGTGCAGCAGGACGATGGCACCGTCGTGGATGCGGGGCAGCAGCTTGGCGTAGGCCTGCTCCGGCGTGGGCTGGTTGTCCACATACCAGTCCACGTAGGCAAGACTCCAGAAGACGGTCTTGTAGCCCAGGGCCTGGGCCTGCTTCAGATTCTCCTCACTGTACTTGCCCTGGGGCGGGCGGTAGAACATGGGCATGGCCTGCCCCGTGGTCTCCTGGTACAGCGCCGCCAGGCTGTCCAGCTCCTTCCGGAAGGCCGCCTGGTCGCTGATGGCCGACATGTCCGGGTGGTGGTAGGTGTGGTTGCCCACGATGTGGCCCTCGGCCGCCATGCGGCGGATGATGTCGGGGGCCGTTTCAATCATGTTGCCCACCACGAAGAAGGCCGCCGGGGCATTGTGCTTTTTCAGGGCGTCCAGGATCTGTTCCGTGTAGCCGTTTTCGTAGCCGCAGTCAAAAGTCAGGTAGATGACCTTTTTCTCCGTATCGCCCAGATAGTAGGCGTCGTACTGGGCCAGGTCGGCCACAGTGGCGTTGCCCACGGGGGACTCCCCCTCGGTGGGGAAGGAGAGGCCCCAGTTGTCGGCGGAGGCGGGGATGGCGGCGGAGGTGGAGGCGGAGACGCTCTCGGCCCGGAGGAAGCGGCCCTGGACATAGAGCGCCCCGGCCAGAAACAGGCAGGGAAGGAGCAGCGCGAGGGCATAGCGGATGGGACGGTGAGACATAGGGGACCTCCTGTCAGCGGTGTTGCCCGTAGTTTTGCCCGCGGCGGGGGAAAATATACGGAGATTGAAAAAGGCGGCGAAAGCTGGTATGATAGGAAATCGAAAACAACGCGGCGCTGCGGCACCGGAAGGAGGAGAGCCCATGATCGCTGCGGTTTGCATCGGTGACGGCGACGGGATGCTGTTCAACCGCCGCCGGGTCAGCCGGGACCGGGCGCAGCAGGAGGATCTGCTGGCCCTGTGCGGGGACGGGCGGCTGTGGCTGGCCCCGTACTCCGCGCCGCTGTTTGCCTGGGCGGCGGAGCGCGTCACGGCGGACGACGGCTTTTTGGAAAAGGCCGGGCCGGGGGAGGTCTGTTTTGTGGAGGACCGGGCCCTGGCGCCGGCGGCGGACCGGGTGGAGGCGGCGGTGCTGTACCGCTGGAACCGGGCCTATCCGGCGGACGTCCGATTTGATTTTGACCTGACGGATTTCCGGCTGGAGGAGCGGACGGAGTTCCCCGGCACCTCCCATGAGAGGATCACGCGGGAAATATACAGGCGGAAAGAGAGATAACCATGGCAAGACGGAAGACAAAAAAGAAGAAGCTGACCCCCGGGCAGGCGGCGCTGCTCCTGCTGGTGTGTGCTGCCGCCGCGCTGGCGCGGTGGTATCTGGAGCCGATGGCAGACACGCCCTCTGCAGTGTCCGTGTCCATGGAGGACATCCCGGCCTATGACGGCGCGCCCTATGTGGAGATCGACGGGAACCAGCCCGCCTTCACGGCGGAGGAGCTGACGGAGGTGTCCTTCGAGGAGTACAGCCCCCTGGATTCCTTAGGCCGATGCGGCGTGGCTTACGCCAACGTGGGGCAGGACCTGATGCCCACCGAAAAGCGGGGGGACATCAGCAGCGTGAAGCCCACCGGCTGGGTGCAGGGCCAGTACGACTTTGTGGACGGCAAGAGCCTGTACAACCGCTGCCACCTCATCGGCTTCCAGCTCTCCGGGGAGAACGCCAACGAGTGCAACCTCATCACCGGCACCCGGTATATGAACGTGGACGGGATGCTGCCCTTTGAAAACCTGGTGGCGGACTATGTGCAGGAGACGGACAACCACGTCCTCTACCGGGTGACGCCGGTGTTCGAGGGCGCGGAGCTGGTGGCCCGGGGCGTCCAGATGGAGGCATTGTCCGTGGAGGACGAGGGCGACGGCGTGTGCTTCAACGTGTTTGTGTACAACGTCCAGCCCGGCGTGGAGATCGACTACGCCACCGGCGAGAATTGGCTTTCGGAGGAGGGCGCGGCATGATGGAGCGGCTTTGGGAGCAATTTGACCGTATCGTGGTGTTCGACACGGAGACCACCGGCATCGAGTTTGGAAAGGACCGCATCATCGAATTGGGCGCCGTCTCCCTGGAGGGCGGCGCGGAGACGGACAGCCTGGACGTGCTGATCCGCCTGCCGGAAGGGGAGACACTGCCGCCCTTCATCACGGACCTGACGGGCATCACCGACCAGCAGCTCTTGTCGGAGGGCGTGGAGCAGAAGACGGCGGCGGAGGATTTCTGCCGCCTGCTGGAGGGGGCGGCGCGGCCATTGCTGGCAGCCTACAACGCCCAGTTCGACCTGAATTTCCTGTACTGGTTCCTGCGGCCCTGCGGCCGGGTGGACGTGCTGCGCGCACCCCGGTTTCTGGACGCCCTGACGGTGTACCGGGACCGGCGGGACTATCCCCACAAGCTGTGCAACGCCATCGACGCCTACGGCCTGGGGGACACGGCGGTAAACAGCCACCGGGCGGTGGACGACGCCCGGGCGACGGTCCAGCTGCTGGAGGCCATGGCGGCGGAACGGGACGACCTGGAGCGGTACATAGATCTGTTCGGCACCCATCCCAAATACGGGCTCTCGGGGCGGAAGATCTCCTCCGTGACCTACCGGCCCCAGTCCTACCGGCGGACGGTACCGCTGTATGAGTTGACATAATATTTGAATGGACGGCGAAGGCCGTCCATTTTTTATGGGCCTGCGGGCAAGCGCCGGAATCTTACGAAACTGTAAGATTCCGGAAAGATTTATGAAAGATTTCTCTGCTAGGATAGGCTTTGACAGGAGGGCTGCCTGCGGCGCGGAAATTTTTACGAAAAAATGGAGGTGTTTCCCTTGACTTTCCCCCTTCTGGATGGTCTATGCTCAGAGCCTGGACGGAGCATCCGGAGAAAAATCGGCGGCGGCATCTTGACAAATCCTGCAAATGTGCTATTGTATTAATTGATTAAGACACCAATACAACAACACAATTGGAAAAGCGCAAATCCACTGAAGAAAAAACCGGCCCTGTCTCGTAATAGAAGCAGGCGGAGCAGCGCCGCGGACCTGATGGGGCGCGGCAGATCGAATCTGGAACGTAAGGAGACCTGAACATGAATGAAGAACTGATGCAAGCGGAACAGGCCGCAGCGCCTGCGAAGAAGCGGAGGCTTTCGCTGCCCAAGAGCGCCAAAGGCCGCCGCCGTCTGCGGCTGGCGGTGGCGCTGGTCATCGTGGCGGCGCTGGCGGTAAACATCCTCAGCCGGATGGGCGGCGGCGACGTCGCCGCAGGGATGGGCTACACGGCCGCCGGCGTGACGCGGCAGGACCTGACGGTGTCCGTCTCCGGCTCCGCCACGCTGGAGCCGGCGGATTCTTATCAGGTGACCACCCTGGTCTCCGGCACCGTCCAGGACGCGCCCTTTGAGGAGGACGACACCGTAGAGCAGGGCGACCTGCTGTATGTCATGGACAGCGGCGACGCCCAGAGCTCCGTGGACCGGGCCAACATCTCCGTGGAGCAGTCCCGCCTCAGCTACGACCAGGCCCGGGAGGCCCTGCACCCCACCGTGCCCATCAGCGGCATCATCAACGACGTGTATGTCCACGACGGCGACGACGTGACCGCCGGCACGGCGCTGGCGAAGATCGTGGCCGGCACGGATCTGACCATCGACTTCCTGTTCCCCTATGTGGACTCCGGCCAGTTTTATGTGGGCCAGACCGCCACGGTGTTCATCGGCAATTTTGACGGCTCCGTCCAGGGCACCGTCACCGCGGTGTCCAACGGCGACGCCGTCACCAGCAACGGCATGGCCGCCAGCAGCGTCCGGGTGAAGCTGGCCAACCCCGGCATCGTGTCCGAGGCATACACCGCCTCCGCCGTCATCGGCAGCTATTGCAGCTACGGCCAAGCCGCCATCAACACGCCCGGCGCCGCCACGGTGTATGCCGCGGGCAGCGGTACGGTCAGCGGCTTCAGCAAGCTGATCGGCAGCACGGTCACCAAGGGCGAGACCCTGTGCACCATCGACTCCGAGGCCATCCGGAACCAGATCGAAAGCGCCCGGCTGAATTTGGAAAGCGCCCGGCTCTCCGCCGGCGCCGCCGCCAGCGCCGTGGACGATTACCGGATCACCTCGCCCATCTCCGGCACGGTCATCGAAAAGAACTTCAAGGCCGGGGACAAGGTGGACGGCATCAGCTCCGGCACCCTGGCGGCGATCTTCGACCTGAGCTATCTGAAAATGGAAATGAACGTGGATGAACTGAACATCGGCAAGGTGAAGGCGGGGCAGACCGTCACCATCACCGCCAGCGCCCTGCCGGGACAGATCTTCACCGGCGAGGTGGAGCGGGTCAGCGTCAACGGCACCACCACCAACGGCTTCACCAGCTATCCGGTGACCATCGTCCTCCGGGAATACGGCGAACTGCGGCCCGGCATGAACGTCTCCGCCGAGATCCAGGGCGAGACGGCCAAGGATGCCCTCTGCGTGCCGGTGGCCGCCGTCAGCCGGGGCAACACGGTGCAGGTGGCCCTGCCCGGCGCTCTGGGAGAGGACGGCGTCACCGTGGCGGACCCCTCTCTGGTGGAGGAGCGCCCGGTGGTCCTGGGCATCAACGACAGCGCGTACATCGAGGTCACCTCCGGTCTGGAGGAGGGCGAGACGGTGCTGATCCAGGCCGCGGACGCCGGAATGGGAGGCTGAGCCCGGTGGAGCATCTGATCGAACTGCGGGATATCTATAAGATCTACCCCATGGGCGCTGAGGCGGTCCACGCCCTGGACGGCGTCAGCCTGACCATCGGCCGGGGGGAGTTCGTGGCCATCGTGGGCCAGTCCGGCTCCGGCAAGTCCACGGCCATGAACATCATCGGCTGTCTGGACGTGCCCACCTCCGGCACCTACCGCCTGGGGGGCGTGGATGTGTCCACCATGGACGACGACCGGCAGGCGGAGATCCGGAACAAGATGCTGGGCTTCATCTTCCAGCAGTACAACCTGATCCCCAAGCTGACGGTGCAGGAGAATGTGGAGCTGCCCCTGCTGTATGCCGGGATCTCCCCCGAGGAGCGGCGGGAGCGGGCGCTGCAATCCCTGGAGCGGGTGGGGCTGGCCGACAAGGCCCGGAACCTGCCCAGCCAGCTCTCCGGCGGCCAGCAGCAGCGGGTGTCCATCGCCCGGGCCCTGGCGGGGAGTCCCTCGGTCATCCTGGCCGACGAGCCCACCGGCGCCCTGGACTCCCGGACGGGCCGGGAGGTGCTGGACTTTTTGCGCAAACTCAACGCCGAGGGGGACACGGTGGTCCTCATCACCCACGACAACTCCATCGCGGTGAGGGCCAGGCGCATCGTCCGGCTCCAGGACGGCAGGATCATCTACGACGGCGACGCCAGGGATCCGAAGGCCGTGGTCCGGCCGGAGGAGAGAGAGGAGGGGGAGACATGAACTTTACCCAGTCTTTCAAGCTGGCCGTCACGTCCCTGCGGACCAGCAAGATGCGGGCCTTCCTCACCATGCTGGGCATCATCATCGGCGTGGGGGCGGTCATCGTCATCATCTCCCTGGGCAACGGCCTTACCGGCATGGTGGAGCAGCAGGTGGAAAAGGTGGGCGTCACCCAGATCTACGCCTACACCTGGGGCATGGGCGACGGCACCACCAGCAATATCACGCCGGATGAGATGTACGCCTTTATCGACGCGCATCCGGAACTCTTTGAGGGCATCACCCCCTGGGTCACCGCCGGCAGCGGCATCCGCTGCGGCAGTGAGGAGTATAAAAAGACCGGCATCTACGGCGTCAGCGAGGCCATGTACCGCCCCCAGACCGGCACCACCCTGGATGGAGACCGGCTGGAGCAGGGCCGCTATCTCCAGTATGTGGATGTGCTGACCCGAAACGACGTCTGCGTCGTCGGCGCCTATGTGGAGCAGGAGATCCTGGGCGGCGACGCCCTGGGCAAGACCATCTCCATCGGCGGCGTGCCCTACACCGTGGTGGGCGTCCTGGCCCAAAGCGGCGACACCCTGCGGGAGGGCGGAGGAGACGATGACGTGTTCATCCCCTATCCCAACGCCATGCGCCTCTCCGGCACCAGCTACGTCTCCCTCTATCAGATGACCGCTGCCTCCCGGGACACGGTGTTGGCGGCCCAGACGCTGTTGTTGAGCTTTCTCCAAGACTTCTTCCACGACGAGACCGGCGAGCACGTCTACGAATATTACTATGTCCAGTCCATGCTGGACCAGGTGAACCAGATCAACGCCCTGATGGGCGTCGCCATGGCGGTGCTGGTGGCCATTGCCGCCATATCCCTGCTGGTGGGCGGCATCGGCATCATGAACATCATGCTGGTCTCCGTCACGGAGC
>JAUNGH010000094.1 GCA_030524605.1 Oscillospiraceae bacterium
TGCCGTTGTAGTGGACCTGAACGAAGTCGTAGGGCTTGCCAGTTTTCTTGGCGGTGCCGGACAAGTGGGCCTTACCAATCACTTTGATTTTCATTTTGTTTTTTCTCCTTTATTTTTGTTAGATACAAGCGGTTCGGCCTGTTCGGTTATAATATTAAATCCACCCCCCGGGAATGGAGGCACATTTTCCCTTCCTTGAAAATATACTGCCGCTGTGATAGGATAGACGGAAAGGACGGCGGAGAGGAGGCATACCATGAAGACTTCTGAGCACCGCCCCCGGTGGGCGGGCCTGGACACCCTGCGGGGCGTGACCATCGTCAGCATGATCGCCTACCACGCCTGCTGGGACCTGGTTTACCTGTTCGGCCTGGACTGGCCCTGGTACCACGGCGCGGGCGCCTATCTCTGGCAGCAGAGCATCTGCTGGACGTTTATCCTGCTCTCCGGCTTCTGCTGGTCCCTGGGGCGGCACCGGGTTCGCCGGGGCCTGCTGGCCTTCGGCGGCGGGCTGCTGGTTTCCGCCGTCACAGCGGTGATGATGCCGGGGAACAGCATCTTCTGCGGCGTGCTGTCCCTGCTGGGGACGGCGACCCTCTTGACCATCCCCCTGGATCCGCTGCTGCGGCGTATTCCCGCCAGGGCGGGCCTTGCGGGGAGTTTTCTGCTCTTTTTGCTGCTGCGGGACGTGAACAGCGGCTATCTCGGCTTTGAGGGTGTCCGCATCCTGGCCCTGCCGGAAGGGCTGTACCGCAGCCTGTTCACCGCCTGCCTGGGCTTTCCTCCGGCGTGGTTCCGCTCCACGGATTATTTTTCCCTGTTTCCCTGGATGTTTTTATTCCTGACGGGATATTTTCTTTACCGCCTGCGGCGGGGGGAGCCGGCGGGCCTGCGCCTGCCGGTGGTCAGCGCCATGGGGCGGCACTCCCTGGTGATCTATCTGCTGCACCAGCCGCTGGTGTACGGCGTACTGCTGGTATTTACAACGATGTTTGGAGTCATGAGATGAAGAAGCTGGTCATTGGCATCCTGGCCCACGTGGACGCGGGCAAAACCACCCTGTCCGAGGCGCTGCTGTACCGCAGCGGCGCTATCCGCCGCCTGGGCCGGGTGGACCATCGGGACGCCTTTCTGGACACCGACGCCATCGAGCGGGAGCGGGGCATCACCATCTTTTCCAAGCAGGCGGTGTTTTCCCTGGGGGACATGGACGTGACGCTGCTGGACACCCCGGGCCATGTGGACTTTTCCGCCGAGACGGAGCGGACTCTCCGGGTGCTGGACTGCGCCGTTCTGGTCATCAGCGGCACCGACGGCGTCCAGGGCCACACCCGGACGCTGTGGCGGCTGCTGGAGCGGTACGGCGTGCCGGTGTTTTTGTTCGTCAACAAGATGGACCTGGCGGGGGCCGACCGGGCCGCCCTGCCGGCGGCGCTGAAGCGCGGGCTGGACAGCGGCTGCGTGGACTTCACGGCCCCGCCGGAGGTTTTGGCGGAGGAGGCCGCCATCTGCGATGAAGCGGTCCTGGAGCGCTACCTGGAGACCGGGGAGGTCTCTGACGGAGACATCTCCCGCATGGTCGGGGAGCGGAAGCTGTTCCCCTGCTTTTTCGGCTCCGCCCTGAAGCTGGAGGGCGTGGATGAATTTCTGAAGGGGCTGGAGCGGTACGCGCCGGCGCCCTCCTATCGGTTGGACTTCGGCGCCCGGGTGTTCAAGATCGCCCGGGATCCCCAGGGGACCCGCCTGACCTATCTGAAGGTCACCGGCGGCGCCCTGCGGGTGAAGGATGTCCTCACCAACCGCCGCCCCGGCGTTGCGGAGGAGCAGGTCTGGGAGGAAAAGGCGGACCAGCTCCGGGTCTATTCCGGCGCGAAATTCCGCCCCGTAGAGGAGGCTGCGGCCGGCTCCGTCGTGGCGGTGACGGGACTGAGCCGCACTGTCCCCGGGGAGGGCTTGGGCTTCGAAACTGCCTGGACAGGCCCGGTGCTGGAGCCGGTGCTGGCCTATCGGGTGGAGCTGGCCGACGGCGCGAACCCTCACACGGCCCTGCTGCGGCTGCGGCAGCTGGAGGAGGAAGACCCCCAGCTCCACATCGTCTGGAACGAGACCGCCCGGGAGATCCGCATCCAGCTCATGGGGGAGGTCCAATTGGAGATCGTCCGGCGATTGATTTGGGAGCGCTTCGGCATGGAGGTGTCCTTCGGCGCGGGGGCCGTCTGCTACCGGGAGACGATTGCGGGCCCGGTGGAGGGCATCGGCCACTTCGAGCCCCTGCGGCACTACGCGGAAGTCCATTTGCTGCTGGAGCCCGGCCAGCCGGGCAGCGGGCTGGTGTTCGCCACGGCCTGCCCCACGGACGAGCTGGATCTGAACTGGCAGCGGCTGATTTTGACGCATCTGGAGGAAAAGACCCACCTGGGCGTCCTCACCGGCTCGCCCATCACCGATATGAAGATCACGTTGGTGGCGGGCCGCGCCCACGAGAAGCACACCGAGGGCGGCGACTTCCGCCAGGCCACCTACCGGGCGGTGCGCCAGGGATTGATGCGGGCGGAGAGCGTCCTGCTGGAGCCCTGGTACGACTTCCGCCTGGAACTGCCCGCCGACCAGGTGGGCCGGGCCATCAGCGATCTTCAGCGCATGAACGGGGAGACGGCCCCGCCGGAGACCCTGGGCGACGAGACCGTCCTCACCGGCTCCGCCCCGGTGGCGGCCCTGCGGGACTATGCCCGGCAGGTCACGGCCTATACCCGGGGCCGGGGCCGCCTGCTGTGCCAGCCGGCGGGCTACCGCCCCTGCGCCAACGCGGCGGAGGTCATTGCGGCCATTGGCTACGACCCGGAGCGGGATGTGGACAACACGCCGGACTCCGTGTTCTGCGCCCACGGCGGGGGCTATACGGTGAAGTGGAGCGAGGTCCCCGCCCACGCCCACGTGGACAGCGGCCTGCGGCTGGATGCGGCGGAGCCGGAAGAGGCGGAGACCTCCCGGCCCCGGCGGGCAAGCACCTACGCGGGTACCGTGGAACAGGACAGGGAGCTGCAGGCCATCTTCGAGCGGACCTACGGCCCTGTGAAGCGGCCTGCCTTTACCCCACCCAGGGAGCCGAAGCGCCCTGCGCCGGACGGCGGGCAGGAGAAGCGGACTGTCCGGGAGCGGTTCTCAGGCCCGGAATACCTGCTGGTGGACGGCTACAACATCATTTTCGCCTGGGACGAGCTGAAGGCCATCGCCCGGGACAACCTGGACGCCGCCCGCAAGGCCCTGTGCGACCTGCTGTGCAACTACCAGGGCTATCAGAAGTGCGTGGTCATCGCGGTGTTCGACGCCTACAAGGTCAAGGGCGGCCTGGGCTCCGTGGAGAAGTACCACAACATCCATGTGGTCTACACCAGGGAGGCGGAGACGGCGGATGCCTATATCGAGCGGGCCACCTATGAGATCGGCAGGCAGCACCGGGTGAAGGTGGCCACCTCCGACGGCCCGGAGCAGCTCATCATCCTGGGCCACGGGGCATTGCGGATGTCCGCCTCCAATTTCCGGGAGGAAGTGGAGCGGGTCCAGGGCCGGATTGCGGAGACCCTGCGGAAAAACAACCAGAAGCAGAAAAACGGCGCGGTCCGGGCGGCCATGGAAAAGGCCCTGGGCCGGCCGGAGGAGGGATAGGATGCTGACTATCATAGCAGCCCTGACAACGCTGGGGGCCTGTACCGCCGCCCGGTGGTATCTGGACAGGGCCGGCCGCCGGGACGCGGAATACGCCAAGGGCCGGGTGCGCCTGCGGGCGCTGTGGAACCGGGGCGCGGCCTTCGGCCTGCCCATCCGGAGGAAGGTCCTGCCGGCGGCGTCTCTGGCGGCCCTGGGGATGCTGTGGTCCCAGCGGCGGCGGAGTCCCGCGGGGGTGGGTCTGGCCCTGGGCGGCGGCGTCAGCAATCTGCTGGAGCGGCTGCGTCTGGGAGGTGTGTATGACTATATCCAGTTTCCCAGGGCGCCGGGGCGCCTGAAGCGGTATGTCTTCAACCTGGCGGACTTCGCCATCCTTCTGGGCGGACTGGCCATGGCGCTCCGCCGGAAAAAACAGTGAGCATATGAAATTTGGCCGGGCGGAGTGAAAAATTCCGCCCGGCTGCTTCGTGTTTAGGGTGAAGGGAGTGAGGAGCGTGGTTCCATTTGCCGGCGATGAAACCATCAGCCGCATCGTGGCGGAATACAGCCCCATGCTGCTGCGGCTGGCCTGCACCCGCCTGGACTCCACCGCCGACGCGGAGGACGCGGTCCAGGAGGCGTTTCTCAGGCTGCTGACGGCCCGCCCTGTGTTCCGGGACGCCGGGCACGAAAAGGCGTGGCTCATCCGAACGACCCTTCACCGCGCCGGGGATATCCGCCGGGCGGCGGAAAAGCGGAATGTCCCGCTGGAGGAGGCGGCCCAGGCCGCCGCACCGGAGCAGGCGGGCGAGCTCCTCTCCGCTGTCCGCGCCCTGCCGGAGAAGTACAGCGCGGTTATCCACCTCTACTATTACGAGGGGTATTCCATCAAAGAGATCGCCAAACTGCTGGGCCTGCCCGCCCCCACGGCGGGCACCCGTCTGGCCCGTGGCCGGGAGCGGCTGCGGCAGATGCTGAAGGAGGAAGACTGATGAACCGTGAGGAGTATCGCAGGGCCATTGACCAACTCTCCTTTTCCGCGGACTTTCAGGAGCGGACGGCGGCGCTGCTGCAAACCCGCGCCCGTGAACTGGAAAAGGAGAAACCGAACATGCATTTCAAGAAAACCCGTAAACTGGCGGTGCTGGCTGCCGCCGCCGTGGCCGTTCTGGCCGTGTCCGTGTCCGCCGCCGTGCTGTGGCTCAGCCCGTCCCAGGTGGCGGAGCGCTTTGAAGACCCCATCCTGGCCGCCGCGTTCCAAAGCGAAGACGCCGTGCTGGTGAACGAGACCGCGCAGGCCGGAGACTATGACATCACCCTGATGGGGCTGGTATCCGGCGAGGGCATCAGGAAGTGGTATGATGAAGCCGAACCCAGCCGCACCTACGCCGTGGTGTCCGCCGCCCGAGCCGACGGCATACCTCTGAGCAGCGAAAACTACGATGTTATGCCCAGCGGGACCTTTACGATCAGCCCCCTGGTGGCGGGCTACTCCCCCATGGCGGTAAACGCCTGGACGCTGGACGGCAGCTGCGCTTCTTTCCTGGAAGGCGGCGTTGCCTATTATCTGCTGGACACCCTGGATATCCAGATGTTTGCCGACCGCACCGTGTATCTGGCGGTGTATGAGGGGTTTGTGCCCTCCTATAACGAATTTTCCGTGGCGGAGGACGGCACCTATTCTCTGCGTGACGGCGTGACGGGCGCGCTGTTCACCCTGCCCCTGGACGAGAGCCTGGCCGACCCGGCGGCCGCCCGGGCGTTTGTGGAGGGCACCGGCATGAACTATGTGCCCATGACCGACGGGGAGCGGGCCGCCCTGGCGGAAGAGGAGGAAGCTCCTCTGGATCTGGAAGCGGCGTATGCCAACGGCACATATCTTGGTGAGACCGTCAAATTGATCGAAGTGGAGGGCCACGGCATCGTCACAGAGATGCAGGCCCAGGCTGCCACACAGTATGAGGCCTATATGAAAGAGGAGACGGCGCGTATGGCCCGGGAGGTGGAGGACGGCACACTCTCCCAGGAAAATTGTGATAAGACTGTGCAGGAGATGGAGGAAGTCCTGGCGGGGATTTGGGACGGCACCATGGTCGCCTATCCGATCACCAACGCCGACGGCACCACCAGTATGTATACGGGAATGACTGGTGCCGCTGCGGCGGAGCAGGGCTATGACCTGGAACAGACAGTAGGTGAGGACGGCACGGTGGGCATTACCATCAAAGACGCCGGCTGAATCCGGCGCGGAGGCACAGAGAAGACGGAGGGACACCCCTCCGCCTTCTCTTTTTTTGCAGGATCCCCTTGACAAATCCTCCCTCTGGTGTTATTTGTATTAATAACTTAATACACCAATACAACGATACAAAAGTAAGGAGGACCCCATCATGTCCCTGTTGGAAGTGCGGCATCTGCAAAAGATATACACCACCCGTTTCGGCGGTAGCCAGGTCCAGGCCCTGGCCGACGTAGAGTTTTCCGTGGAGCCGGGGGAATACGTGGCCATCATGGGCGAGTCCGGCTCCGGCAAGACCACCCTGCTGAATATCCTGGCGGCCCTGGACCGCCCCACCGCCGGGGAGGTGCTGCTGAACGGGCGGGCATTGTCCGCCGTCCGGGAGCGGGACCTGGCGGCCTTCCGCCGGGCGCACTTGGGCTTTGTGTTTCAGGACTTCAACCTGCTGGACACCTTCTCCCTGCGGGACAACATCTTCCTGCCCCTGGTGCTGGCGGGGAAGGACTACGGCGCCATGGAGCGGAAGCTGACGCCCATCGCGGCGCGCCTTGGCATCACGGAACTGCTGGACAAATACCCCTATGAGGTCTCCGGCGGCCAGAAGCAGCGGACGGCGGTGGCCCGGGCCTTGATCACGGATCCGGAGCTGGTGCTGGCCGACGAGCCCACCGGCGCGCTGGACTCCCGGGCCGCCGACGGTCTGCTGGAGCTGTTCGGGGAGATCAACCGGGCGGGGCAGACCATCGTCATGGTTACCCACAGCATCAGGGCCGCCAGCCACGCGGGGCGGGTGCTGTTTCTGCGGGACGGCCGGGTCTGGCACCAGCTGGAGCGGGGCGGCGAGAGCCGTGAGCGCCAGTTCCGCCGCATTTCCGACACCCTGACGGCGCTGACCCAGGGAGGTGAGGCCCATGCGTAACGCCGGATTTTTTCCCCGTCTGGCTCTGGTGAATCTGGCCCGGAACGGGCGGTTTTACGGACCGTATCTCCTCTCCTGCGGGGCGGTGGCTGCCATGTACTACATCCTGCGCTTCCTTACCTGGCACGAGGCCCTGACCACCGTCCGGGGCGCGGCCTATTTGCAGGTGATGATGTCCATCGGCTGCTTTGTGGTGTCGCTGTTCTCCGCAGTCATCCTGCTGTACGCCAACAGCTTCGTCATGAAGCGGCGGCAGCGGGAGCTGGGGATTTACAACATCCTGGGGCTGGAAAAGCGCCACATCGCCGCCATGTGCTTCTGGGAGACGTTGTACTGCGCCGCCGCTGCCATTCTGGGCGGCGTTCTGGCGGGTGTTCTGCTGTCCCGGGGGATGCTGTGGTGTGTGGCCGCGCTGCTGCGGCTCCCGGTGGAGATCCGCTTTTCCGTCAGTGGAAAGGGAATCGGAGAGACGGCGGCGTTGTTCGGCGGCCTGTTTTTCCTGACCCTGGCGGCGAATCTCCTGCGCGTGGGCCGCGCCCGGCCCGTTGAACTGCTCCGCAGCGGCGCGGCGGGGGAGCGGGAGCCGAAGACCAAGCGCCTGCTGACCGCCGTGGGAATTCTGGCCCTGGGGGCGGGCTATGTCATCGCCCTGACCACAGAGGACCCGGTGGAGGCGCTGCTGTTGTTCTTCGTGGCGGTGCTGCTGGTGATGCTGGGCACCTACTGCCTGTTCACCGCCGGGTCCGTGGCCCTGCTGAAGCGGCTGCGGGCGGACCGGGGCTTTTACTACCAGACCCGGCACTTCACCGCCGTCTCCGGCCTGCTGTACCGGATGAAGCAGAACGCCGTGGGCCTTGCCAATATCTGCATCCTGTCCTCCATGGTGCTGGTGACGGTGTCCGGCACGGCGTGTTTGTACCTGGGCATGGAGGACGCCCTGGACCGGGCGTATCCCCACGATATCCAGGTCATCCAGGATCTGGACCGCCAGCCGGGGGATCCGGCGGTGACACTGGAGACGGTGCAAGCCGCCCTGGCGTCCGCCGGGGCGCAGGTGGATGCCCTGGGGTGGTACACCGGCGTCTCCTTCTCCGGCGGCTACGGCGGCAACACACTGTCCTTTCAGGCGGAGAGCGGCACCGGCGTGCAGGTGGAGCTGGTGACGGCGAAGGACTATGGCCGCCTGACGGGGCGGGAGATCGCGCTGGCCGGCGGAGAGGTCCTGGCCTGGGCCGAGGGACTGACTCTGCCGGAGACCTTCTACATCGAAGACCAGCCTCTCCGCGTAGTGGAGCGCCTGGACAGCTTTGCCGCCCAGAGCGGCACGGCCATGGTCTCCGGCTCCGTGACACTGGGCCTGGTAGCGGAAGAGGAGACCCTGGAGCGCATCGCCGCCCCGGCGCCGGAGCGGAGCCGCCGGTTCCGCGTCCAGATCGACCTGAGCGGCGCCGACGGGGAGAAGCTGGCCTGGGCGGAGGCGCTGCTGGCGGCTTCCGACGGTACATTCAGCGTCAACAGCCGCCAGGACAACGCCCGGGATCTGTACGCCATGTACGGCGGATTCCTGTTCACAGGACTGTTCCTGGGGGCGCTGTTCCTGCTGGCCACGGTGCTGATCATCTACTACAAGCAGATTTCCGAGGGCTATGAGGACCAGCGCCGCTACCGGATCATGGGCCAGGTGGGCATGAGCCCCCGGGAGATCCGCGCATCCATCAACAGCCAGGTCCTGCTGGTGTTTTTCCTGCCCCTGGCGGCTGCGGGGCTGCACATCCTGGCGGCGTTCCGCATGCTGTGCCGCATCCTGGAACTGTTCGGCCTGACCAACGTGGGCCTGTTCGCCCTCTGCACGGCGGGGAGCCTGCTGGTGTTCGGCGGCATTTATGCCCTGGTCTTTGCCCTGACGGCCCGGACCTACGGCCGCATCGTGGGCGGCAGCCTGTAACGAGGCGGCCCGGGGCGCGTCCCATGGAAAAGGCCGGAGGCTTGACAAACTGTATGAACTGTACTATTATGATTAATACAGTTAACGAAAAAAGCGGGCGGCATTTGAAGAAATTCGCCCGGCGGCATCGTTATAGATAACAGACGGCAAGAAACAAGGAGGGAGCCATGAAAATTCTGATCACATCCGACTGGTACAGCCCCGCCGTCAACGGCGTGGTGACCTCGGTGAAAAACCTGCGGCGGGAGCTGGAGCGCCGGGGTCATGAGGTCCGTGTCCTGACCCTGTCCCAGACCCACCGCTCCTGGGCCAAGGACGGCGTGACGTACCTGGGCTCCG
>JAUNGH010000095.1 GCA_030524605.1 Oscillospiraceae bacterium
AAGAAATTATCGTGAGCGTTACGAAAAAAATATTCAACCATTGATAGGAACTATGTGTATAGCTGATGTAAAACCTATGCACTGTAAAGCTGTCTTAAATCGAATGGAAACAGAATATGCAGGCTCAACAATCCGGCAGACCTATATTTCAATGGGAACTATGTTCAAATCAGCAGTTATGAATGATATTATTGCAAAGCACCCTATGAATGGTGTTCGATATACGAAACCAGTCCGGGCAGTAGATGATATTAAATACTTAACCGTTGAGGAACAGGAAAAGTTTCTTGAAGCCGCAGAGCGTTCTCATAATTATAGACAGTATGCTTTGTTATTAGAAACGGGTTTGAGAACGGCTGAATTGATTGGTCTGACATGGGACGCTATCGATTGGAAAAAACGTACTTTAACTGTAAATAAGAGTTTAGAGTATCGACACAGCCGGAGATATTGGCGTGCCGGTCCGCCTAAAACGAAAAAAAGTTATCGTACTATTCCGCTTACAGAACGCGCATATACAATCCTAAAAAGTTGTTATGATGAAAAAGATACCCGGAAAGAGTCTGAAATGCTTTCACAGATTTTGGAGTACACAGACAGCAGAACGGGAGAAAAGAAATGTCTTGTCATGCGGGATTTGGTATTTATCAACTGGCGAACAGGAGAACCTGCTAAAAACAGTTCCTACGATACACATTTATATAAATTGTGTGATGAAGCTGGTATTAAGCGTTTTTGTATGCACGCCTTACGACACACTTATGCTACACGCGCGATTGAACGCGGCGTACAACCTAAAGTTTTACAGCAACTATTAGGACACGCAAGTATTAAAACAACAATGGACAGGTATGTCCATGTTACGGACGAGTCCCTTGCAAAAGCTGTTCAGCAATTTGAAGCAGCTACACCCACAGTTGAAAAAAGGGTGTAAAAAGGGTGTAATAAAAATATAGAGAAAGGCGAAAACCCGCATAAATAAAGGGTTTTCGGAAAGGTAAAGATAAAAATGAAATTAGGAATCGTGGGCCTGCCCAACGTGGGCAAATCGACCCTGTTCAACGCCATCACCAACGCCGGGGCGGAAAGCGCCAACTACCCCTTCTGCACCATCGACCCCAACGTGGGCATGGTGGCCGTGCCCGACGAGCGGCTGGACAGGCTGGCGGAGATGTACGAGCCGGACAAGAAGACCCCCGCCGTCATCGAGTTCGTGGATATCGCGGGCCTGGTGAAGGGCGCCAGCCAGGGCGCGGGCCTGGGCAACAAGTTCCTGGCCAACATCCGGGAGACCGACGCCATCGTCCACGTGGTCCGCTGTTTTGACGACGAGAACATCATGCATGTGGTGGCCGACGCCGGCACCAACGTGCCGGTGGATCCCCTGGGGGACATCGAGACCATCGATCTGGAGCTGATCATGGCGGACCTGGAGATGGTGAACCGCCGCATCGAAAAGGCCGCCAAGGCCGCCAAGGGCGACAAGAAGTTCCTCCACGAGGTGGACGTGTTCAAGGGGCTGGCGGAGCACCTGGACGCCGGGAAATCCGCCCGCACCTACGTGTGCGATGCCGATGATATGGCCCTGATCGCCACCTCCGACCTCCTGAGCCTGAAGCCCGTCATCTACGCCGCCAACACCGACGAGGACGGCTTTGCCAACCTGGACGGCAACCGGTATTACCAGCAGGTGAAGGCCCTAGCGGAAAAGGAGGGCGCCCAGGTGCTGCCCATCTGCGCCAAACTGGAGCAGGATATCGCCGAGCTGGAGGGCGAGGAGAAGCAGCTGTTCCTGGAGGAACTGGGGGTGGAGGAGTCCGGTCTGGACCGGCTGATCAAGTGTTCCTACGCCCTGCTGGGCCTGATCTCCTTCCTGACTTACGGCAAGGACGAGTGCCGGGCCTGGACCATCAAACGGGGCACCAAGGCCCCCAAGGCCGCCGGCAAGATCCATACCGACATTGAGCGCGGCTTCATCCGGGCGGAGGTCATCGCCTACAGCGACATGATCGCCTGCGGCAGCGTCAACGCCGCCAGGGAAAAGGGCCTGCTGCGCAGCGAGGGCAAGGATTACGTCGTCCAGGACGGCGACATGATCTACTTCCGGTTCAATGTGTGATACGGATGGCCGGACGGGCCGATGCGGGCGCCGGCCCACGGCTTACGGCGCGGGATCCTATCAAACGGCTTGGGATTCATGGTATCAAAGCGGAATCAGGCAGAGGCGGACGCAGATGCGTCCGCCTTTTTTGCAAGACGGGCGGATGGCCTGTGCCCCGAACGGGGCATATCCCGCGTTTCGGGCGGCAAGGGGCCGCATCAAAAAACGGCGCGGTGTGCAGCGGGGCGGCGGGCCGGGGCGGCCCGCCCTGCGGAGCTGATGCTCCGCGGCAGCGCGGGACAACAGCCCCGCCCCGCCCGCAGGGCGGCCCTCCATCCCAACAAAAAAATTTGCAGGAGGAAGAAACAATTCCCCCGTTCCCGGCGTGTTAAGAGTGAAAGGCGCTTTTCAAACCAACGAAAGGAGGCATTGCATGACAGAACAGGAGATTTTTCTGCGCAATGCCATGGAGACCCACGGCGACGCGGTGTACCGCCTGGCCCTGTGCCGTCTGCAAAACACGGCGGACGCCGAGGACGTCTATCAGGACGTGTTCCTCCGCCTGCTGGGGCAGTCAGCGGGGAACTGGGACGCGGAGCACCTGAAGGCATGGCTCCTCCGCGCGGCGCTGAACCGCTGCGCCGATGTCAGCCGGTTCCGCCTGCGGCGGCCGACGCTGTCTCTGGAGGAGCTCCCCGATATGCCCCGGCCCGCCGACGAGGCGGCGGAACTATGGGAAGCGGTGGCCCGGCTGCCGGAAAAGCTGCGGACGGCGGTGCACCTGCACTACGCCGAGGGCTACCGGACCGAGGAGATCGCCGCCATGCTGGGCGTTCCGGCGGCGACGGTGCGCACCCGGCTCCGCCGGGCGAGAATAAAACTGAAAGACCTGTTGGGAGGTATTGACGATGAAGAACGAGTATCAGGCCATGATGGAAGATATCCACACCCCCGCCGGGCTGAATGAGCGGGTGCTGCTGGCGTCCCGGCGGCAGGCGGCAGAGCAGGCCGCCCCCCGCCGCATGGCAGGGCGAAGCGTCCGTCCCATCCTGCGGACGGCGGTGTGCGCCGCCTGCGCCCTGGCCCTGGTGCTGGGGACGGTGCGGTTTTACCCGGCGGAGCGGGCGGACGTGCCCGGGGACGGGGAACCCGGTACTACGGTGATGGTGCCCGCCCTGTCCTTCGGCCTGGCGGTCTACGCCGCCGGCGCCGGGGAGCTGACCCCCGCCGGAGAGGACGGAAGGCTGGTCATGGGACAGGGCAGCGGCGCGGGCAACGAGGAGTTCGGCCACTTTACCGGCTGCCTGTTCCGGGTGACCGGAGAGGGCATCCGGACGGTTTCTCTGTCCGTTGACCGGGGCGGCCTGTACCGCAGCCGGACCCTCACGGACCTGACGGACGAACAGGTGCGGGAATGTCTGTCGGCGTGGCAGGCGGGAGCGCCGATCTATGAGGTCTATGGCGAAAGCGAGGACGGCCCCATGAACGCCGAGGAGATGGTTTCTCTGGGCGCCGTCGTGACGGAGGACTATGATCCGGAGGCCAGCTACGGCTTCTGGGTGCCCCCGGAGCTGTACGCGGCAGAAGGGGACAGTGATGACCTGCGGCAAATGGTCTGGAACCGCATCGACACCTTTGACGGCGGTGTCCTGACGGTGACGGTCACATTTACCGACGGTACAGAGCAGACCCAGGCATACCGGCTTTCTGCCGGCAGAGTACTGGTGGAATACGAGGACGGCCATATGGTGGTTCTGCCGGAATGGGCGGAGGACGAAGAACCGTATGTCTACGGCATCATGGCGGTGCCGGAAAACTGAATCTCAAACAGGGCCGCGGTGCGCGGCCCTGTTTTGCTGTCCGAAAAAGAATCGCCAAACTACCCGAGTAGTATTGACAAGTTCAAACTACTGTGGTAGTATATCAGCATAAACTATTGCAGTAGTTTGGAGGATGCCGCCATGACGATCAAGCTGTTTGACTCGGAACTGAAAGTAATGGACGTTCTCTGGCGGGAGGGCGACCAGACCGCCAAGCACATTTCCGACGTTCTGAAGGCGGAGACCGGCTGGAACATGAACACCAGCTACACGGTCATTAAAAAGTGCATTGCCAAGGGGGCCGTCCGGCGCAGCGAGCCCAACTTCCTGTGCCACGCCCTGATCTCCAAGGAGGAGGTCCGGGCGGCGGAGGCCGACGAGCTGATCGGCAAGCTGTTCGACGGCTCGCCGGATCTGCTGTTCGCGTCGCTGTTGAGCAGCAAAAAGCTCTCCGGCGAGCAGCTGGAGCGGCTGCGGCGGATCATCGACAGCGCGGAGCAGGGAGGCCGGTCATGAGTCTGCTGGAGCGGAGCCTGGCGGGGGTGCTGCTGATTTTGGTGGTTGCATCCCTCCGGGCCGTGGCCCGGGACCGCCTGCCCAAGCGTACCTTCGTGGCGCTGTGGTGGGTGGCGGTGCTGCGCCTGCTGGCCCCCTTTGCCCTGCCCTCCCGCCTCAGCGTGTATACCCTGCTGGCAAGCCTGCGGCGGATCCCGGCGCGGGTTCCGGCAGGCGCGGGTACGCCCATCCGGGCCGTCCCCAACGCCGTCTTGCCCAAAGCGGCGGGAACCGCGCCGCAGACAGCGGCCGCCGCGCCCTTCCCTGTCTGGACGGCGCTGTGGCTGGCGGGTATGGTGCTGCTGGCATCGTGGTTTGCCGCGTCCTATATCCTCTCCCAGAGGAAATTCCGTACGTCCCTGCCTGTGAAGGACGGCTGCGCGGCGGACTGGGCAAAGGCCCACCCGCGGGTCGCGGTGCGGGTCTCCGACCGGATCAGCGCTCCGCTGACTTACGGCTTCCTGCGCCCGGTCATCCTTCTGCCCAAGCATATGGACTGGGAGGACAGGACGGCTCTGACCCACATCCTGACCCACGAATACGTCCACATCCGGCATCTGGACGGTGTGACGAAGCTGGCCCTGGTGGCTGTGCTGTGCGTCCACTGGTTCAATCCGGCGGCGTGGCTGCTGTACGCTCTGGCAAACCGGGACATCGAGCTGGCCTGCGACGAGGCCGTGGTGCGCCTGCTGGGGCGGCCCGAGGCCTACGCCCGGACGCTGCTGCGCATGGAGGAGACGAAGACCGGCTGCCGCCCGCTGTACAGCCATTTCAGTCAAAATGCCATTGAAGAAAGGATCAAAGCCATTATGAAATTGAAAAAGACCTCGGCGCTGGCGTCGGTGTGCGCGCTGCTGCTGGTGGCGGGCGTGACCACCGTCTTCGCCACCTCGGCGCAGGCGGAGCCCGTCCCGCAGACAGAGCCGCCCGTCCCGCAGACGGAGTCCACCCCGCTGGAGCGGCTGGAGAGCAGCATCGTCTACATGGACGGCAGGCTGTCCTTCACGATTCCGGAGGACGGCACCGGCTGGTCCATCTGGATCGGCGGACGCATGGAGACGGACGGCGGGGGCATGAGCGTCCACTACCTGGAGGCGGAGAGCGCCGCCGGAAGCTGGGAGGGGGAGAAGACCTACCGGTTCCAGGTGGCGGACGGCCCCTATGAAAGCCTGACCATGTTCGCCGCCGTGGACGGCGAGGAGCGGGATATCGACCTGACGGCGTACCTGCCGGAAAGCGGCGAAGCCGCCCCGGCGGAGACGGGCGGCCAGGCCATGATCTGGCCCACGGAGGGCACCCGTATTTCCAGCTGCTTTGGCAAGCGGACAACTCCCGGCGGTGGTTCCGCCGTGACCCACAACGGGGTGGATATCGCCGGTGCAGAGCCTGGTGCGATCCGGGGTGCGGCGGTCTATGCGGTGCTGGATGGGACTGTGGAGAAAGCGGACTTTGATGCCGAATACGGAAACTATGTGCTGCTGGACCACGGCGGCGGACTGGAGACCCTCTGCTCCCAATGTGAGAGCCTGTCCGTGAAGGCGGGGGACACCGTGAAGCGGGGCGACGTCATCGCGGCCGTGGGCAGCACGGGTAAAGCCACCGGCCCCTTTCTGCACTTTGAGGTCCGGCAGGACGGCGAGCCCCAGGATCCTCTGGGATACTTCTCCGAGGATACCCTGGATCAGCTCGGTCTGCCCTGGCGGTAAGAGAAAAATGGAACCTCCGGGAGACCGGAGGTTTCATCAGGCTGTTGAAAAGATTTTTTCGCCAGGCTGAGCGGCCCTCCCCGGCGGGGAGGGCCGCTTTGTTCAATCATGCGCTCTTGGCAGGTTCCAGCGGTAATGGGCGGACAGAGCGCGGATCAGGATGACGGCGCCCGCTCCCAGCAGCATGGCGGGCATCTCTCCCGCGCAGCGCCGCAAGAGCCCGCACACCAGCGCCCCGGCGAGGGACGCGCAGGCGTAGACGTGCCTGACGAAGATGTACGGCATGTCGCCCGCCATCATGTCCCGCAGCACACCGCCGCCCACGCCGGTGACGACGCCCACGAACACCAGCAGAAACAGCGTGGGCCGGGGCGCGTGGGCGCAGGCGATGCGGATGCCCATGACGGTGAAGATGGCGAGACCTGCAGTGTCCATCAGAAAGAGGGCCAGGTCGAACAGCCGCTGGTCCCACATCAAAAGCCGCCGCACCCGGGGGAGAAACAGCACCAGGGAGGTCAGAAGCGCCACGGCGGCGTAAATGGGGTCCTGAAAGGTGGCGGGCGGCGTATTGCCCAGAATGACGTCCCGGATGACGCCGCCGCCCACGGCGGTGGTCAGCCCCAGGATGCACACGCCGAAGACGTCCATGTTCTTCCGCAGGCCCGTCATGGCTCCGGAGGCGGCAAAGGCCATGGTGCCCGCCAGCTCAAGAATGAGGATGAAGCGATCCATGGGCCACCTCACAGCCCGCCGCTTCGCACCATCTCCATAAACGCGGTGGCCGCAGCGGTGGGCATCACATCCCGCAGGGTGCACATGTCCACACTGCGGGCGGGGATGGTGAAATCGGTTTTCAGCAGGCGGATGTCCCCGGCGTCCAGGGCCTTTTGGACGAACTCCAGCGTCACGCCCGCCACGCCCAGGCCGATGCGGGCCAGGGACACCAGAAGGCTCCGGGAGGAGAGTTCGATCTCCGGCGTCAGGGTGACGCCGCTTTTCAGGAAATACTGCTCCAGGAACACCCGGCTGCTGGCCTTCCGCTCCAGCAGGATCAGGGGGAAGTCCGCGATCTCCCGGAGGGAGTACACATGGTCGAAATCGCAGTCGTACCCGCTGCCCGCCACAAAGGCGGAGTGGGTGGCGAAGCAGGGCCAGCTCTCCACCGTGCTGTCGGCGGGGGAGGAGGCGAAGGCGATGTCCACCGCGCCGGACTTCAGCATACTCAGCACCTTGGCGCTGCGCCCGCTGACGATCTTCAGCCGGATGCCGGGGTGCTGGCGGTGGAAGGCGTCCAGATACGGGGTCAAAAACCAGCTGGTCACGGTGTCGCTGGCGCCGATAACCAGAGTGCCCAGCAGCAGCTGCTGGGCCTGGGACAGCTTGTCCTCCCCGGTGGCGATGAGGCCCAGGGCGCTGCGGACGTACTGGTACAGCATCTGCCCCTCGCTGGTGAGGCTGACGCCCCGGGGGCTGCGGGCGAACAGCCGGGCCTGGAGGGCCGTCTCCAGCTGCTTGATGGACTGGCTGACCGCCGACTGGGAGATATACAGGTTTTTGGCCGCCGCGGAGATGTTGCCGGTCTCGGCCACCTCCTTGAACACGCGGTAGAGTTCGAGTTTGACTGCCATGGGGATGCCTCCATAATCAGATGTTCTTATGATGACAGTGCCTATTATAAGCGAAAACCGCCGGAGGGGCAAGTCCCACGGGGAAATTCCATCCGCCTCTTTGCAAAAACCGCCGTTTTTGGTATACTACCATATTAGAATTTCAACAGCGGAGGAACACACATGCTGTATCACATTCTGGCGGTGGGCGACGTGGTGGGCGAGCCGGGGCTGCGGCACCTGGAGCGGAACCTGCGGGCCCTGCAAAAGTTCAAGCAGATCCACTTCACCGTGGTGAACGGCGAAAACGCCTCCGGCGTGGGGCTGACGCCGGAGCAGGCATGGCGCATCTACGACGCCGGCGCCGACGCCGTGACCCTGGGCAACCACACCTTCGGCAAAATGCAGATCCGGGACTTTCTGGAGGAAACGCCCTGGCTTCTGCGCCCTGCCAACTATACCGGCCGCGCTCCCGGCCACGGCTGTGAGATATTCGGCCTGGGCGGCGTCCGGGTGCGGGTGATGAACCTGATCGGCCGCTGCGACCTGGACTGGAAGGCGGCGGACCCCTTCACCACGGCGGACAGGCTGCTGGGCGAGGGGGAGGCGGACTTCACCCTGGTGGATTTCCACGCCGAGGCCACCAGCGAAAAGCTGGCCCTGGGCTACTATTTGGACGGCCGGGTGTCCGCCCTGTGGGGCACCCACACCCACGTTCCCACCGCCGACGAGCGGGTGTATCCCAAGGGCACCGGCTATATCACGGACCTGGGGATGACCGGCCCCATCGAGTCCGTGCTGGGCATCGAGCCGTGGCAGTCGGTGGAGAGCTTCCTGGGCGGCCAGCCGGGGCGGTACAAAGCGCCGGAGGGCCCCTGCAAGATGCAGGGCGCCATCTTCACCCTGGACAGCGCCACCGGCCTGTGCGCCGCCGTGGAGCGGGTGGACGTCAGATAGAGATAGGAGATAGAAGATATGTCTATTCAGAAGGTAAGAGCGTATTTTAAAGAATTCGGCATGGAGGAGCGCATCCGGGAATTTGAAGTCTCCTCCGCCACGGTGGAGCTGGCGGCGGTGGCCGTTGGGGTGGCGGGCGCCCGCATTGCCAAGAGCCTGAGCTTTAAGGTGAATGACGCGCCCGTCATCATTGTGGTGGCGGGGGATGCCAAGGTGGACAACAGCCGCTACAAGGCCCAGTTCCACACCAAGGCCAAGATGC
>JAUNGH010000096.1 GCA_030524605.1 Oscillospiraceae bacterium
AGCGCCGCGACCCACGCGCCGTTTTTAATGGTATAGTTCAGCAGGAACAGCACCACGGCAGCGATGACGGAGCCGGTCAGGGATCCCATGCCGCCGACGACCACCATGACCACGATGAACACGGAGTTCAGGATGGAGCCGTTGGTGAAGGCAAAGGAGGTGGTGGCCAGCGCCCCGTTGCAGCAGGCGTACAGCGCACCGGTGACGCCGGCGAAGAAGGCGGAGATGGTGAAGGTCAGGACCTTGTAATGACTGACGTTGACGCCGGAGGCAGAGGCCGCGATTTCATTGTCCCGGATGGCCCGGATGCAGCGCCCGTACTTGGAGCGGACGAACATGAACATGGCGGTCATGCACAGGATCACCGTCAAAACCGCCACCCACAGGTACTTCATCTTCTCATCGTTGGAAAAGCCCAGGCCCGTGGCGTACAGCGCGGAGGAGGCGGAGCCCTGGGCCAGGCCCTGCTGGCCGCAGAAGGGAATGTTGTTGATGAGGTTCACGATGATCATGCCGAAGCCCAGGGTGATAATGGCCAGATAGTCGCCCTTCAGCCGCAGAGCGGGGACGCCCACCAGCAAGCCCAGCATCGCCGCCAGCACACCGGCGGCGATGACGCTGACCAGCAGCACCAGCATGAAAACGGGGCCGGACTTCTGGTCATAGGCTCCCGCCC
Source organism: Oscillospiraceae bacterium (assembly GCA_030524605.1). GTDB lineage: Bacteria > Bacillota > Clostridia > Oscillospirales > Oscillospiraceae > Oscillibacter. The sequence continues at coordinate 677 of JAUNGH010000096.1, forward strand.
GCTGGAACGCCAGGGAGATCAGCGCCGCGGCGTAGGCGCCCACCGCCATAAAGCCGCAGTGGCCCAGGGACAGCTGCCCCAAAAAGCCCAGCACCAGGTTCAGGGAGGCCGCCATGATGATCAGGTAGCAGCACTGCCAGATGGAAGGGACGATTTTCAGCTTCATGGTGCTGTCCCCGGCGGCGCCGATGGCCACGGAGACGGCAAAAATCACCGCCAGCACCACAAAGTTGATCAGGTAGCGCACACGCGTGTTGTTCTGTTTCATACCTTCTCACCTACATTCTTTCCAAGGATGCCTGCGGGCCGGATCATGAGCACCACGATCAGGATCAGGTAGACAAAAGTGTCGGACATGGACGAGCTGATATAGGTGTTGGCGCCGGACTGCACGATGCCGATGGCAAGGCCGCCCAGCATGGCGCCGGGCAGAGAGCCGATGCCGCCCAGCACCGCCGCCACGAAGGCGTAGATGCCCAGGGTGGCGCCCATGGTGGTGAACACCTTGGGATACTGGGCGATGTACATCAGGGCGGCCACCGCCGCCAGTCCCGCGCCGATGCCGAAGGTGACGATGATGGTGTGGTTGACGTTGATGCCCATCAGGGTGGCGGCCTCCTTGTCCTCCGCCACGCAGCGCATGGCGCAGCCGATGCGGGACTTCTGGGTGAAGAAGTACAGCGCCACCATGATGATGGCGGAGACCACCACGGTGATGATGGTGGCGCTGCTGATGGAGACGCCGGCGATGGACACCGTGTCGGTGAACAGCGTATAGGGAACCTTGGGGTCCGGGCCAATGGCCGGGATGGCCTGGGCCAGGTTTTCCAGCACGAAGCTCATGGCAATGGCGGTGATCAGGGCGGTCAGGTTGTTGCCCTTCTTCCGCACGGGGCGGTAGGCCAGCAGCTCCACCAGCATGCCCACGCAGGCGCAGACGACGACGGCGGGGACCACCGCCAGCCAGCCGGGCACACCGAGATTCAGCATGACGGGAATGGTGAAAAACAGCGTATAGCCGCCCACCATGATAAAGTCGCCGTGGGCAAAGTTGATGAGCTTGATGATGCCGTAGACCATGGTATAGCCCAGCGCGATCAGGGCGTAGACGCTTCCCAGACGCAGCCCTGTAATCAGAAACTGGATAAACGTGATCATTGCGTGTTCCTCTCTTTCATGAATGGCTGCCGTGATCCGCTAAATCCCACAAAGGGGAGGCGCAGAGGCCTCCCCTTTGCTGTGGAAAACAGGAATCAGCTCAGGCTCAGGGTCTTGACGGCGATCTTGGAGACGGCGGCGTCGCCCTCGGTATAGCTGTAGCCCATGAGGACGCCGGTCTTGATGGGGGTGCCGGTCTCGTCGAAGGAGAAGGTGCCGGTGGAGACCTCGTACACCACGGAGGTGTCCGCCATGGCGGCCTGGACGCTGGCGGCGTCGGAGGCGCCGCAGGCCTCCATGGCCATCTTGTAGACGTACACGGCGTCATAGCCCAGCGCGTCGAAGTTGTTGGGGCTCTCGCCGTACTCGGCCTCATAGCTGGAGACGAAGCTGGCGGAGACATCGCTGGTGGCAAGCTCCGTGGAGTAGTGGTTGACAAACATCACGTCGTTGTACACGGACAGGTCCGCGCCGTCGGGAATGGTGGTCTCGGTGTTGTCCACGCCGTCGGCGCCCAGCAGAACGCCGCTGAAGCCGGCGCTGCGGGCCTGGGGCACCAGATAGGGGCCCATGACGTCATAGTAGAAGGGCGTGAACACCAGCTCGGCGCCGGCGGAGACCATCTTGTTGAACTGGTTGGTGTAGTCCACCTCGGTCATGGTAGCCACGGACTCCTCGGCCACGACCTCCAGGCCCTTGTCGGCGCAGGCGGCGGCAAAGGCGTCCCGCAGGCCGGCGGAGTAAGTATCGGCGGAGCAGTAGACGATGCCCACCTTGGTGTAGCCCTCATCCTTGGCGTACTGGGCGGCCAACTCACCCTGGAAGGAGTCCCGGAAGCAGGTGCGGAACACATAGTCCATGGCGGTGGTCAGGGAGTCGGCGGTGCCGGAGGGAGTGATCAGGACAACGCCTTCAGAGTTGGCGATGGAGGTGATGGCGGAGGTGCAGCCGGAGGTGGCGGAGCCGACCACCAGCTGGATACCGTCGGAGATCAGCGCGTTCATGGCATTGACGCACTCGGTGGAGTCGCCCTGGTCGTCCTTGGTCTCCACGGCCAACTGATAGGTCGTGCCGCCCAGGGTAACGCCGCCGGCGGCATTGATCTCCTTGATGGCCAGGTTGACGCCGGAGGCAACGTGGGTGCCGTACACGGCCAGGCTGCCGGTCATGGGGCCGATCATGCCCAGGGTGATGGTGTCGCCGCCCGCCGGGGCATCCGAACCGCCGTCATCGGTGGAAGCGGCAGGCGCGGTGTCTCCGCCGCCGCAGGCGGTCAGGCTGAGCGCCAGGCAAAGCGCCAGCAGGAGACTGAGCAAGCTTCTTCTTTTCATAACAAATCCTCCTCAAAATATGCTGTTTTCTTCCCAAAAAACGAAAAAGGCGCGCGGATAAAATCATCCACGCGCCTTTGCGTTAAAATCATCATACGAGGGTTTCGTCATTTTGTCAACCACGATAAACCCACAAAAAATTCCATTTCCCGGCCCGTAATTTCGTCACATGAAACAGTTTTATGCCAATTATGAGGTTTTGTCATTCCATTCCGTCATCCCGGCGAACCTCCGCCGTCCCCTTTCGCATACACTGAATCGGAGCAGGGGAGCGCACGGACCGCGTGGGTCCCCTTGTACTTTAAAGGAGGTGTTCCCCATGTGCGGCATTGCCGGGCAAATCGGATATGACCAGGACCTGCGGGGGCAGGCGGAGACCTTGAAGGAGATGCAGGCGGTCCTGCGGCGGCGGGGGCCGGACCAGGAGGGGCTGTACCTGTCGCCCCACGCGCTGCTGGCCCACACCCGGCTGTGCGTCATCGATCCGGAGAACGGGCGCCAGCCCATGACCGCCCGGCGGGAGGGCCGGACCTGCACCCTGGTATACAACGGCGAGCTTTACAACACCGAAGATGTGCGCCGGGAGCTGGCGGGGCTGGGCTGGGGCTTCAGCGGCCACTCGGACACGGAGGTGCTGCTGAAGGCGTACTTAGAATGGGGCGGGGACTGCGTGGAGAAGTTCAACGGCATCTTCGCCTTTGCCGTCTGGGAGGAGGAGGCCGAGACGCTCTTCCTGGCCCGGGACCGGATGGGAGTGAAGCCGCTGTTCTTCGCCCTGCCGGAGCGCGGCGGGCTGGTGTTCGCGTCGGAGCTCAAGGCGCTGCTGCAACACCCGGCGGTACCGCCGGAGATCGACGGCGACGGCGTGGCCGAGCTGGTGCTGATCGGGCCGGGGCGGACGCCGGGACAGGGGGTGTTCCGGAACGTGCGGGAACTGCTGCCGGGGCAGTGCGGCACCTTTGGCCGGGACGGCCTGCGGCTGCGGAAATACTGGAGCCTGACCGCCCGGCCCCATACGGAAAACGAGACGGACACCGTGGCCCACGTCCGGTATCTCGTGGAGGACGCCATCCGGCGGCAGCTGGTCAGCGACGTGCCCATCGGCACCTTCCTCTCCGGCGGGCTGGACTCCAGCGTCATCAGTTCCGTGGCCGCAAAGGTCCTGGGGGAGCAAGGAAGGCAGCTTCACACCTTCTCCGTGGACTACCGGGACAATGACCGCTACTTTACAGCGGGCAAGTTCCAGCCCTCCGCCGACGGGCCGTATATCCGGGAGGTGTCCGACTATCTGGGCACGCTTCACACCAATGTGGTGCTGGAACCGCCGCAGGTGGCGGAGGCGCTGTATCCGGCGGCGGAGGCCCGGGACCTGCCGGGGATGGCGGACGTGGACAGTTCCCTGCTGCTGTTCTGCGGGGCGGTGCGGAAGGACGTGACGGTGGCGCTGTCCGGCGAGTGCGCCGACGAGATCTTCGGCGGCTACCCCTGGTTCCGGGACCCCTCCGTGAAGCCGGAGAACGGCTTTCCCTGGGCCCAGTCCACCGCCTGGCGGGCCTCCTTCCTAACGCCGGAGTACGCCCGGCGGCTGGACGCGGAGGACATCGTGCGCCAGCGGTACCGGATGACGCTGCGGCAGGCGGACTGCCTGGACGATGACTCCGCGGAGCAGAAGCGCGTCCGGCGGCTGATGCGGCTGAACATGGACTGGTTCATGCAGACCCTGCTGGACCGGAAGGACCGCATGAGCATGTGGAACGCCCTGGAGGTCCGGGTGCCCTTCTGCGACTGGCGCATCGCGGAGTACCTCTACAACGTGCCGCCGGAGCTGCGGGAACTGGGCGGCCAGGAGAAGGGCCTGCTGCGCTCCGCCGCAGCGGACCTGCTGCCGGAAAGCGTGCTGCACCGGAAGAAAAGCCCCTACCCCAAGACGGTCCACCCCGCTTACCTGCGGCTGGTGTCTTTGCGGCTGGAGCGCATTCTGGAGGAGGGCACCTCCCCCCTGTTCCGGCTGGTGCGGCGGGAGGCGCTGGAGGGCCTGCTGTCCCACACGGACCGGCAGCCCTGGTACGGCCAGCTGATGACCACGCCCCAGACCATCGCCTACTTTTTGCAGCTGGACCACTGGCTGCGGGCATACCGGGTGCGGCTGGTGTAGCGCGGAGCGGCGGGAGCGGATGCCCCCGCCGCAAATTTCTGCCGGGTTTCCCGTAAATTTTCCGTAAACCTCCCGCAAACTTTTTCTTGCCCTCTCCCCGCTTTCCCCCTATAATGAGATATAAGAATCGACAAAGGGGGACATGCGTTGCAGAACCGTTACGAAAAAATATTCCCGGGCACCATTGCGGTGGCCGTTCTCATGATGCTGCTGGGGCTTCTTTTGGACGCCCCCTCCAATGTCCTGCCGGGGCTGTACCACATCGTCACCATGCAGGACCTGCTGATCACCGACTATGTGTACATCGCCGGCGTGGGCGCCACGCTCATCAACTCCGGACTGGTGATGATCCTCTCCATCCTCATCATCAAGCTGTCGGGGGACCCCTTCAACGGCTTCACCATCGTGGAGATGGGCCTGATGGCGGGCTTCTCCCTGTTCGGGAAAAACATTTTCAACATCTGGCCCATCATCCTGGGCACCTGGCTGTACGCCCGTTACCAGAAGGAGCCCTTTGCCAAATACGCCTCCGTGGCCCTGCTGGCCACCTCCCTGGCCCCGCTGGTCAGCTACATGGCCCTGGGCAGCATCCACGCCAGCCTGCCTTTGGGCATTTTCACCGGCATTGTCATCGGTTTCGTGCTCCCCTCCCTCTCCGCCTATACCTACAAGGTCCAAAACGGCATGAACCTCTATAACATGGGATTTGCCTGCGGCCTGTTCGCCATGATGATCGTGCCCATCCTCACGGCCTTCGGCGACCATCCGGACTCCGTCCTCTATTGGGCGGAGGGCTACAACGGCACCTTCACCATCGTGCTGTGCATTCTGTGCGCCGCATCCATTCTGACAGGCTTTTTCGCCACCGGCACTCCGGCCTGGGCGGTCTGGGCCGGATACCGCCGCCTGCTGTCCACCACCGGGCGGGCCCCCAGCGATTACCTGCGCATGTTCGGCGCCGGGCCGGTGCTGGTGAACGTGGGCATCAACGGCCTTTTGGGAATGCTGTACGTCTACATCGTGGGCGGCGACCTGAACGGCCCCACCCTGGGCGGCATCTTCACCATCATGGGTTTCTCCGCCTTCGGCAAGCACGCCTTCAACATCATTCCCGTTATGGCGGGCATCGCCCTGGGGGCCTACGGCATGCACTACACCCCGGACTACCCCTCCCTCCAGCTGGCAGGGCTGTTCGGCACCACCCTGGCCCCCATCGCGGGGCACTTCGGCTGGCCCTACGGCATCCTGGCGGGCTTCATCCACTCCGCCCTGGTCCTCCAGACCGGCGGCCCGGTGGCGGGGCTGAACCTCTACAACAACGGGTTTTCCGGCGGCCTGATCGCCATCGTCCTCTACCCCACCATCACCGCCATCGCCCGGCACCGCCGGCCCAAGCTGCGGGATGAGGACTACTACGACCTGTTCGAAGAGAGCGAACCCATCGACACCTCCACCTGGCGCACCCACGAAAAGAACCACGAGGCCAGAGAGAGCAAGAGCATCTACCCCGAGATGCCGGAGGACGAGGACGACCCCACCGAGGTACACTGAGCATATCTGCAAGACCCGGAAACGGCGCTGCCGTTTCCGGGTCTTTCCCGCCGCTGCCCGGCATAAAAAAGGTGTACAGCAAAACAGCTGTACACCTTTTGCCATGTTCAGGCCCGGGCATGCCGCCGGGGCAGCGGGTCCGGCAGGGGCGGCAGGATCCGCTCCCGATGGTAGATCTCCCGCAGGCGGCGTCCCACCGCCTCCAGGCTCCGTGTCTCCGCCAAGGCGCGGCCCGACCGCGTCAGGTCCGGCAGGGTCCCGTCCAGAACCCCCTCTACGATCCGTTGAAATTCGTCCGGATTCGACGCTTTGTATACGGTTTTGCCGTCCTCCAGCCACCCGCCGTACACCGGGATGTCCCGCACCACCGTGGGGATGCCGCAGGCCAGGGCCTCCAGCACCACGATACCCTCGGTCTCCTCATGGCTCAGAAAGGCAAAGGCGTCCGCGCCGCAGTAAGCCTCCCGCAGCCGCTCCCGGTCCACGAAGCCGGGGAACTGCACATTGGCGGGGGCAGCGTCCATGGCGTCCCGGATGTCCCGGGGCAGCAGCCGGGGGTCCGTCCAGCCGAACCAGAGGAAGCGGACGGCGGGCATCCGCCGGGCCAGCTCCAGAAAGTCCGGCAGGCCCTTCCGGGCGATGGTGTGGCCCACGGAGATCACCGCCTGCTCCCCCGCCCGGAGACCGTACCGCCGCCGGAACCCTTCCCGCAAAGCCGGATCCGGGCGGAAAAAGGCGGTGTCCACCCCGTTGGAGATGCTGTACACCGGGCGCTTCAGGCCGTAGCCCTCCAACAGCTCTCTGGCGTACTCCGTAGGCGTCAGCACCACGTCCCCCAGCCCGTAGCAGAAGGTGATCCACCGCCGGAACAGGGGCGCCAGAAGATCGGAGCCGCGAAAGGAGCGGCGGAAGTCCTCCATGGTGGAGTGGCCGTACCAGACCACCTTCCGCCCCCGCAGCCGGGCCGCCAGGGCCGCCGCCACGGAGTCCGGCAGGACGGTGTTGATGTGAATGGCGCCGGCATCGGCCGTCCAGCGGTCCGCCACAGGCACGCCGCACCGCCGCAGGCACGCCTCCTGGTGGCGGATGGCCTGTCCCACGCCGCTTTTGCCCACCAGCTTTTCGCCGCCGTGATAGATGTAAATTGACATGGTGTTCTCCTTTACACAATAGTCCTCCACACCAGCGTCAGCCCCAGGCTGTACAGGGCGATGGCGAAGGGCTTGCCCAGCAGGATGATGGCGGTGTACCGCCGCCAGGACATATCCGTGGTGCCCGCCAGATAGCACAGGAAATCGTCCGGCGCCACCGGCAGAAAGATAGCCAGGGCGAACAGGCGGGCGAAGCGGTCCTTCTCCTCCGCCCAGCGGCCATATTTGCGGATGGTCTTCTCCGAGAACAGCAGGGACAGCATGGGCTTTCCGCAGTTCCGGGCCACGGCAAAAGCAATGAGGGAGCCGATGCAGATGCCCACATAGTTATAGACAAAGCCCCGGACCGGCCCGAACAGCAGCACCCCCACCAGGCATCCCAGCCCGCCGGGAAGGATGGGCACCACCACCTGTACCGCCTGGAACGCCGTGAACAGCAGCGCCCCTGCCGCGCCGCAGCTGGACACCAGCGCCTGCAATCGCTCCTGGGAGGTCAGCACCCCGGTCCGCCAGCCCCACAAGGCCGCCAGCACACACAGGGCGAAGCCGGTGAAGGATGCGGCCTGCAGGGCGGCCTTTTCAATGGGGCGGCTCATGCCGGGACCTCCCGCCGGGGCTGTTCCCCGGCGCGGCGGGTGATCTGCTGGCGGTAGATGGTCTCCACACGCTCGGCAAACCGCTGGGCAGAGTAGCTCTCAGCGGTGCGGCGGGCGTTTTGGGCCAGCCGCTCCCGCCGGTGGGGCTGGGAGAGGAACAGGTCCAGCTTCCGCCGGAAGTCCGCCCTGTCCCGGTACTGCCATCCGTTTTCGCCGTCCCGGACGACCTCCGCAAGACAGGGGGCCGCCCGGCACAGGGCGGGGACGCCTGCGGCCAGGGCCTCCACATAGGTCAGGCC
>JAUNGH010000097.1 GCA_030524605.1 Oscillospiraceae bacterium
CCAGCTTGTCCGCCATCTCCGCCTGCCGGGTGGGGAACAGGTGGGCGTAGCGGTAAGTAATATCAATGCTTTCATGCCCCACCCGGTCAGCGATTGCCAGGGCCGTAAAGCCCATATCAATCAAAAGGGAAACATGGGAATGGCGGAGGTCGTGTATTCTAATGCGCTTTACGCCTGTCGCCTTACAGCCCCGCACCATCTCATGTTTCAGATAGTGCTTGCTGATGGGAAAAATGCGCTCGTCCCTTGCGGCGCTGTAAAACATCTTCAAATAGTCGGCCATCTCGCCGCACAGGAACTTGGGCATTTGAATGACCCGGTTGCTTTTGGGCGTTTTGGGGGTGGTGATAACGTCCTCACCCTTGAGACGCTGATAAGACTTGTTGATGGACACCGTTCCTGCCTCAAGGTCAAAGTCTGCCGGGGTAAGGGCCAGCAGCTCCCCCTCCCGGATACCGCACCAGTAGAGCATTTCAAAGGCATAGTAGGACATGGGCTTGTCCATCATGGCCTCCGCAAACTTTAGGTACTCCGCTTTCGTCCAGAACAGCATTTCCCGCCGCTCCTCCACGCCCATGTTGCCAGCCTTGGACGCTGGATTGACTTGGAGGCCGTAATAGCGAATAGCGTGGTTAAAAATGGTACTCAGTTGATTGTGGACAGTCCGCAGATATGTCCGGGAATAGGGCTTGCCCTTGCTGTCCCGCAGTTCCCGAATTTCATTCTGCCAGTCCATCACGTCCTTGGCCGTGATCTCCGACAGCTTGCGCTTGCCAAAATAGGGAAGTATCTTCTTTTTGATGATACTTTCCTTTGTCAGCCAGGTGTTCAACTTCAACTTGGGCTTTACGTCCTTTTCGTAAAGCTGGACAAAACTCTCAAAGGTCATGTTCACATCGGCTTGCTTTTGCATGAGGAACTCCCGTTCCCACGCCAAGGCGTCCCTTTTCGTGGCAAAGCCACGTTTCAACTTCTGCTGTCGCTCCCCTTTCCAGTCCGTATAGCGGAACTGGACATACCATGTGCCGTTGTCTTTGTTCCTAAATGCTGCCATAAGTCAATCGCTCCTTTCGCTTTGGCCTCTTGTGCCATAGAATTTTTCATGGAAGAATTTGCGGTCTATTCGGCCCGAAATGGTGATACAGCCCGTTTTCCGCAATTCCTCGTTCATAGTACGGATCAGTTTGTAGGCATAGGGGACAGATACCCCCAATTCCTCGGCTACCTCGTCCACCCGCATGAACATCGTCTTTGCCATGGTTTCACCCCCTCTTCGTCAAGATTTCGTTGCTGTTCCTCCCGAAAGCGGTTCCTGCCCCAGCACATTCTGCGGCGTTCTCTCTGCCTTGGCACGCTCGGCCTTGCGGCGTTGTGGCGGTTACTTCCCCGGCAGGGTATTTTCTCTCGGACAGTCATTCAATTAAGCGGATTTGCTTAACTCATTATACTAAACAAATTCGTTTCGGTCAAGTGGTTTGCGGAATAAAATTTAACTTTTTTGTTTAGAATTATCTTGACTATTCCTAAACGGATATGTTATACTCATTTCGACAAAAGCCGCAGACAGGAGTTGACATTTTATGGCGATTGGTGAGCGTATTCGCTTTTTCCGCAACCTCCGGGGCATGACGCAGAAATACCTGGGCATGAGGCTCGGCTTTCCAGAGCGGTCTGCCGATGTGCGTCTGGCCCAGTATGAAACAGGCACCCGAACACCCAAGGCCGACTTGACGGAGGGCCTCGCCTATATCCTGGACGTTTCGCCCCAGGCGTTGAACGTCCCGGACATAGACACTTATATCGGACTGGCCCACACCCTGTTTACATTGGAAGATGTTTACAGTCTGAAAGTGAAAGAGGCCGATGGAGAGGTCTGCCTGCAAGTGGAGGTTAAGCCGGGAGACCGCCACGCCGAGGAATTGGGCAGGATTTTGAAAGCGTGGCGGGAACAGGCGGCAAAACTGGAGGCCGGGGAGATCACCAAGGAGGACTACGACAAGTGGCGTTACCACTATCCCGAGTACGACACCACCCGGCGGTGGGCCAAAATACCCTCCAAAAGAATTGACGACTGGTTTCAGAAATAACAAAAAGGTCTTGCCGACTGTTGAAAGTCGGCAAGACCTTTTTGTTGGATATGGGGGATTTACCTGTAAGCCACCCGCCCCATGCGAGTAAATAAAGTAAATCCGGTTTGGGTATCTGCTATCAACTTGCTATCAAATTGCCCTTTTACGTTTCAAAAACCCAGTGTTTTCAGTGCTTTGCGGGTTTCGTTACTTACTCCCACTCTATTGTGGCGGGCGGCTTGGACGTGATATCATACACAACTCGGTTGATCCCTGGCACCTCGTTGACGATGCGGGTGCTGATCTTATCCAGCACGTCGTAGGGGATCCGCGCCCAGTCGGCGGTCATGAAGTCGCTGGTGGTTACCGCCCGCAGGGCCAGGGTATAGTCGTAGGTCCGGCCGTCGCCCATGACGCCTACGCTGCGCATATTGGTCAGCACCGCGAAGTACTGGTTCATGGTGCCTTCCAGCTTCGCCTTGGCGATCTCGTCCCGGAAGATGAAGTCCGCCAGCCGCAGGGTATCCAGCTTGTCCTTGGTGATCTCGCCGATCACCCGGATGGCAAGGCCCGGGCCGGGGAAGGGCTGGCGCATGACCAGATACTCCGGCAGGCCCAGCTCGCGGCCCAGCTGGCGCACCTCGTCTTTGAACAGCATCCGCAGGGGCTCGATGATCTCCTTGAAGTCCACGTAGTCCGGCAGGCCGCCCACGTTGTGATGGCTCTTGATGACGGCGGCATCGCCGGTGCCGGACTCAATGACGTCGGGATAAATGGTACCCTGAACCAGGTAGTCCACCTGGCCGATCTTCTTGGCCTCCGCCTCAAAGACCCGGATGAACTCCTCGCCGATGATCTTGCGCTTGCGCTCCGGCTCGCTGACGCCCGCCAGCTTGCCCAGAAACAGCTCCTCGGCGTTGGCGCGGACGAAGTTGATGTCCCACTTTTTGAAGGCATCCTCCACCTCGTCGCCCTCGTTCAGGCGCATGAGACCGTGGTCCACGAACACGCAGGTCAGCTGGCTGCCCACGGCTTCCGCCACCAGAGCGGCGGCGACGGAGGAGTCCACGCCGCCGCTGAGGGCCAGCAGCACCTTGCCGCCGCCCACCTTCTCCCGGATCTGGCGGATGGCGGTCTCCTTGTAGTCGCCCATGGTCCAGTCGCCCTTGGCGCCGCAGACCTCGTACAGGAAGTTGCGGATCATGTCGGTGCCGTGCTGGGTGTGGTTGACTTCGGGGTGGTACTGGACGCCGTAGAAGCCCCGGGCCTCGTCGCAGATGGCCACGTTGGGGCAGGCATCGGAATGGGCCACCAGAGCAAAGCCCTCGGGGACCTTCTCCATATAATCGCCGTGGCTCATCCAGGTGATGCCCTGCTCCGGCAGGCCCTTGAAGAGCTTGCAGGCGGTGTTGAAATAGGTCTCGGTCTTGCCGTACTCCCGGGCGGAGTCCTCGGTAGCGGCCACGACCCTGCCGCCCAGATTGTGGGCGATGAGCTGGCAGCCGTAGCAGATGCCCAGCACGGGCACGCCCCATGTGAAGATGGCGGGATCCACCTGGGGGGAATTGGGGTCATAGACGCTGTTGGGGCCGCCGGTGAAGATGATGCCGATGGGATCCATGGCGCGGATATCGTCCAGCGGGGTGGTGTAGGGCTTCACCTCGCAGTAAACGCCGCACTCGCGGACGCGGCGGGCGATCAGCTGGTTATACTGGCCGCCGAAGTCCAGGACGATGACAGTCTGGTGAGACAAGGGAGATTCCTCCTTTTGTAAAGATTCTTTTATCGCACCTCCGCGCCGCCCCATTCCACGACGGTGAAGCCGGTGCGGCCAAAGGCGGGGAAATCCTGGGCGGGGATATCAACGGGGGCATCCAGCGGCTTCCAGGCCATGAACACCCGCAGGACGCTGTCCGGCTCCGGGATGACCGTCAGCCGGGCGTGGCCGGTGTAGGCGTCGGACTGGAAGGCAATCAGGTTATAGGGATTGGGCTCCATCCGGGGAAGCCAGTAGACGATGAACTCGTTGGCCTCCCGGCGGGTCAGGCCTAGTTGGGACAGGGCGTCCTCCAGGAAAGCGGCGGTCTCCGTACCGGGGATGCAGAAGCCCCGGGAAAAATCGTATTCTGCATCGGAGACACCTTCCCAGTAGAGGTAATTGTAGGTCTGGCCCTCCGCGTCCGTCAGCGTGCCGTCGGGCCGGGCGGTGACGGTCCAGGCGCCGTCCTCCATGGCGGGGTATACGCAGGCCAGCTCCCCGCCGTAGTCCAGAGAAACGGTGATCTCCGTTTCAGTGGAGGGATAGAAGTAAATGACGGGCTTGGCGTCGGATTGTGCGTCCTGCTCCTCGCGGCAGCCGGACAGCAGGGCGCAGACAGTGAGCAGCGCCAGCAGCAAAGCAAGGGACTTTTTCATAAAATGCCTCCTTTTCATATCGGATCTCCCGGGGACGGAAGATATCCGCCCCGATAGGTATAGACGAAAAAGGAAGGCGGTTGGTTGCGCCCGGGATCAGTCGTCCTCCCGGAACACGATGTTGCCCGGCTCGGCGCTCTCGATGATGGCCAGGGACTTCAGCTTGACTCCGGCGGCCCGCAGGCGGTCGCCGCCGCCCTGGAAGCCCTTTTCCACGGCGCAGCCGATGCCCACCAGCGTGGCGCCGGCGGCGTCCACAATGTCGCATAGGCCCCGGATGGCCTCACCGTTGGCCATAAAGTCGTCGATGATCAGGACCTTGTCGTCGGCGGAGAGCCACTCCTTGGATACCAGCAGTGTGACCTTCTTCTTATAGGTGTAGGAGAAGATGTCGCTCTGGTACAGGCCGCCCTCAATGTTGTCGCTTTTGGCTTTTTTCGCAAAGATCATGGGCTTGTGGAAGCGCTGGGCCACCACGGCGGCCAGGGCGATGCCGGAGGCCTCGGCAGTCAGGATCATGGTGACCTCATCCATGTTGAAATGCCTGCCGAATTCCTCTGCGATGTGGCTCATCAGCTCCGTGTCGATGCGGTGGTTCAGGAAGCCGTCCACCTTGATGATGTTGCCGGGCAGGACCCGGCCCTCCTGAACAATGCGGTCTTTCAGTTCCTGCATATGTCGTTCCCCCTTGATATCTGTCAGTTTTTCTTTTTGGGAAAAATCGTTTGCCTCTTTATTATCTCGAATTATGCCAACTTTTGCAACTGTTTTTCCACACAAAAAGGCCCTTCCTCCGAGTAAAAAGGTAGTACATATTATTGTACGAAATGGACAAAAACGCGCAAAAGCCACACCGTGGGCGGACACGGCGTGGCTTTTATTGCGCTTATTTCTTCTCCAGAGCGTCAGCGGCGGCGTCCAGCCAGCCGCCCCGGAAGGACTCGATGTCCCCGGCGTCGGTCAGGGCTGCCAGCGCCGGGTCGATGGGCATCTCCGCCAGCACCGGCAGGTTGTGGCGTCTGGCGGCGCCGGCGGTCTTGCCCTCGCCGAAGAGGTGGATCTTTTTGCCGCAGTCCGGGCAGGTGACATAGCTCATGTTCTCCACCAGGCCCACGATGGGGACCTCCATCATCTCCGCCATCTTGACGGCCTTCTCCACCACCATGGAGACCAGCTCCTGAGGAGAGGCCACGATGATGATGCCGTCCAGGGGGATGGATTGGAACACGGACAGCGACACGTCGCCGGTTCCCGGCGGCATATCCACAAACAGATAGTCGCAGTTCCACAGCACATCCGTCCAGAACTGCTGGACCACGCCGGAGATGACGGGGCCGCGCCAGATGACGGGGTCGGTCTCGTTGGGCAGCAGGAGGTTGGTGGACATGATCTGGATACCGGTGCGGGACTCCATGGGGTACAGGCCCTCCTCGCTGCCCAGAGCCTGGCCGTGGAGACCGAAGGCCTTGGGGATGGAGGGGCCGGTGACGTCGGCGTCCAGAACGCCCACCTGATAGCCCCGGCGGCGCATGGTGACGGCCAGCTGGCTGGTGACCATGGACTTGCCCACGCCGCCCTTGCCGGATACGATGCCGAAGACCTTGCCCACCCTGGCGGCGGGATTGTGCTCCTTCAGCAGGGACTGGGGTTCCTGCCGCTCCCCGCAGCTCTCGCCGCAGGTGGAGCAGTCATGGGTGCATTCGCTCATAGGTGATATCTCCTTTTTTCGCTTGCGCGTTTTTCCTCATATATATTATATTGTATGACCGGGTCGGTAATGAGTATCTTATACCTATTCCACCGTGTCCGTCAACCGCTGAACGGAAACTTCTCCGTCTCCGGCGAAGAAATCCGCCTCCCGGGTATGGCAGGTGAACAGCAGGATCTGGCGCTTTTGGGCTGCAGCCTTCAGCCACCGCAGGGCGGCGGCGCAGCGGGCGTCGTCGAAATTGGACAGGGCGTCATCCAGCACGATGGGCACGCCGTTTTCCTCCGGCAGCACCAGCTCGCAGATGGCCAGCCGCGCAGCCAGATACAGCTGGTCCGCGGCTCCGGCGGACAGCAGGGCGGCGTCCCGGTAGACGCCCTCGCCCGCCGGTTCGGTGGACAGGCGGAAGGCCCGGTCCAGCACCACGCCGCCGTAACGGCCGTCTGTCAGCTCACGAAAGATCTCGGCGGCCCGGCGGCCCAGGGCGGGGGAGAAGCGGTTTTGCAGGGTGGTGTTGGCGCTGTCCAGCGCTTCTATCGCCAGGCGGATGGCGCCGTACTCCCGCTCCAGGCCGTCGATCTGCTCCGCCAGGTGCCGGGCGGAGGAGCGCAGCACCACCGGATCCCCGATGGCCCGGAGACGCCCCTCCAGCCGGTCGGCGTTGGACCGCGCGGCGGACAGGCCGGCGCGGACGGTCTCCAGCTGGTTGGTGACGGTGTCCCGGTTCCGCTCCGGCGGGGCGGGCTCGCCCGCGTCCTCCGGCAGATTCGGCGTCTGCTGGGCCAGCAGGTCACAGCGCATCCGGGCCTTGGCGGCGGCGGTCTCCGCCTCCGCCAGCGCCTTGCGGCGGACGGCGCACTCCCGCAGCAGGCCGTCGGCAGTGGAGATGTCAAAGGCGGAGGGGGCGAAGCGGCGGATCTCCAGCAGGATGCCCTGCTCGTTGGAGGAGAGGGAGGCGTACAGCGCCTCGGCGGTGGCGGACTTTGCGCTGGCATCGGCCTGGGCGGCATCCCGGGCCTCCAGTAATTTCATATAGGTATCCGCCAGGGCGGCGATCTCTGCCTGATCGGACGTGCCGAAGCGCTTGAGCAGGGCGGCGCTCCGGGCCCTTTGGGCGCTCCGCCGGTAAAGTGCCCAGGTGAGCGCGGGCACGGTCAGAAGACAGACGCCGATGATGCTGTAAAGCCATGGCCGGGGGATGGAGAGCCGGTCTGCGAAAACCAGCAGGATGCAGAGTGCGCAGGCGGTCAGCGCCGGCAGCAGCAAATATTGACGGCCGGCATGCGCTTTTGGCGGTGCTTCTGCGGCATTTCGCGCCTGCTCCGGCGTCTGCCCTGCGAAGGGGCTTTCCTGGACGGCGGCCTCCGCCCGCAGAAGGGCCTTTGCCGCCTCGTCCCGCTCCGCCCGGGCCTTGTTCACGGATTTGCGGACGGTCTCCAGATTGACGATGGCCCCCCGCAGGCGGCCGATGGCGTCGTTTCCGGGGATGCGGTCCTCCTCGATGCGCTGCCGCAGCAGGGCGGCCTGCCGCTCCGCCTGGACGGCGGCGGTCTCGGCTTCGGCCAATACCTGCCGCTGCCGGACGGCCTCCCAGCGGTCCAGCTGCGTCAATTCGGCGGCCAGCGCCGTCTCCCGGGCGGAGAGCGCCTCCGCCTGGGCGCGGGCGTCCGCCAGCTGCCGCTCCAGCTGCTCCAGGTCCGCCAGCTGCTGCTGGGTCTCCTGTAGTTCGGCTTCCAGGGCGGGGAGCTGGCCCGTCTTGTTGTGGCGGCGGCGGTTCAGCTGCTTTTTTAAAATGCCGGCGGCCTCTGTATAAGAGGTATCCTCTTCGCCGGAGGTGATGAGGGCGGCGATGCGCCGCTCCAATCCGGCGTCCTGGCTGATGGGCAGTCCGGCCTGCCGGATGAAGGCGCTGCGCTCAAAGACCTCCCGGCTGACGCCCAGCAGACGTTCGCCGCAGGTCTGCCCGGTCAGCTCCGGCACGGGATCCCCTGTCCCGGCATACACGGCCTGAAACTCCCCCATGGGGCTGGTCTGCCGCCGGGTGGTGCGGGTGAGCGTCAGCTCCGCCTGACCGGCCCGGCAGTCCATGCGGCCGGACATGGCGGCGCCGGACCAGGGGGCATAGCGGTTTTTATCGGCGATGAAGCCGGCACGATCCCGCTCCCGGCTGTTGATGCCGTAAAGCATGGACAGCAAAAAGGCGCACCAGGTGGACTTGCCGGTCTCGTTGGGGGCCTCCAGAATATTCAGGCCGGCCCGCAGCTCCAGCGTGCGGCCCTGGAGTTTGCCGAAAGTGGCGGTCATACGGTGAATCAGCAGAATGATCCCTCCTATATGTATAAGGTTTTGATCTTTGGATATTATAACACCGGAGCCGCGGTTTGCCCAGCCTGTTTTCCATTTTGCACAGAGGTATTACCGGAATAAGCGGTACTGATTATGGATATTCGAAAAAGCGAAAAAAGATGGAAAAAAGTGTTGACAAATCCGACTTCGTTTGATATTCTATCAAAGCTGTCTGACAGCGCTGCTCCGGATGTGAGCCGCTTGAAAATCTTTTGAAAAAGATAAAAAAGTGGTTGACAAATGAAGGAACACCTGTTATAATAGCAATGTTCCGCCGAAAAGGCGTGTACCTTGTAAATTAAACAACGTAACGA
>JAUNGH010000098.1 GCA_030524605.1 Oscillospiraceae bacterium
TGACGCTGAACCCCATGTTCGGCGCGGCGGCCATGAGCCTTTCCAGCTTCTGCGTGGTATCCAACGCCCTGCGGCTGAACCTGTTCAACCTGCGGGACGCCGGCAGGGATCATAAAATCAAAGTCAAACACAAGGAGGAACAGACAAACATGGAAAAGACGATGAAGATCGAGGGCATGATGTGCGGACACTGCGAGGCCCGGGTGAAAAAGGTCCTGGAGGCTCTGCCGGAGGTGGAGCAGGCCGTGGTCAGCCACGAGGCGGGCACCGCCGTGGTGACCCTGAGCGCCGAGGTGGCCGACGATGTGCTGAAAAAGACGGTGGAGGACCAGGACTACAAGGTTACCGCCATCCAGTGATGCGTTTTTTAAAACAACCCCTCCGGCTTGGCCGGAGGGGTTGCCTTTTTATGACGGGGCCGGGCGTCGGCCTGCTACAGCCTGCAGACCATGATATATTCCTCACCCCGGTTTTCTGCGGCCGTAAAATCCACTAAATATCTCCAATCTCTCATCCGCTGCCCTTTGGAAAGTTCTTGCGTTTATATTACCCCGCCGGGCGGCCTGCCACAATGTCCGCCGCATAAAATCCACCGCTTGGCGCAAACTGTCTGCAAAAGCCTGGAAAGGAAGTTGCACACATGCCGGAGAGAATCGTTATCGCGCTGGGCGGCAACGCCCTGCAGTCCAAGGACTCCGCCCCCACTGCCGAGGCCCAGCTGGAGGTGGTGCGCAAAACCGCCGCCCACATCGCGGAGATCAGCCGCCGGGGCTATGAAATGGCCGTCGTCCACGGAAACGGCCCCCAGGTGGGGCGCATCCTGCTTGCCAGCGAGACCGCGAAGGACACCGTGCCGCCCATGCCCTTCGACGTCTGCGGCGCCATGAGCCAGGGCTATATCGGCTACCACATCCAGCAGGCCCTGAAATACGCCCTCAACGCCCGGAACCGCAATTACCCCGTGGTCTCTCTCACCACCCAGGTGGTGGTGGACCGGAACGACCCGGCGTTCCAGAACCCCACCAAGCCCATCGGCGGCTTCTATACCGCCGAGGAGGCCCGGGCGCTGGAGCGGGAGAAGGGCTACGTCATGCGGGAGGACGCGGGCCGGGGCTGGCGGCGGGTGGTGGCCTCGCCGCTGCCCCGGAAGATCGTGGAGATCGGCGCGGTGCGGCTGCTGTGGGACCACGCCATCGTCATCACCTGCGGCGGAGGCGGCGTCCCGGTGGTGGAGAACCCGGACGGCACCCTGGAGGGGGTGGCGGCGGTCATCGACAAGGACTTTGCCGCGGAGCTGCTGGCGGAGCAGGTGGACGCCGACGCGCTGCTGATTTTGACGGAGGTTGAAAAGGTGGCGGTCAACTTCGGAAAGCCGGACCAGCAGGACCTGAGCCGCCTCAGTCTGGCGGAGGCGGCCCGGTATGTGGAGGAGGGCCAGTTCGGTGCGGGCAGCATGCTGCCGAAGGTGGAGGCGGCCATGAAATTCGTCCGGGCCAACCCCGGCCGGAAGGCCATCATCACCAGCCTGGACCGCGCCCTGGACGCTCTGGACGGCAAGACAGGCACCGTTGTGACCTTTGCGTAAAAAGCGTCCCCATCCGGCGGGATGGGGACATTTTTTCAGTGCTTCCGGGCCGTGGAGGACCCGATGCCCAATTCGATGCGGTACTTTGCCACGGTCCGCCGGGCCACCCGGATGCCGTCCGCCGCCAGCAGCACGCACAGCCGCTGGTCGCTGAGAGGGTGGCGGGGGTCTTCGCCCTTGACCAGGGCCAGCAGCTTCTGCTTCACCGCCTGCCGGGACGGGCCCTGGGCGCCCACCGCCCGGCTGAAGAAGTAGCGCAGGGGATAGGTGCCCTGGCGGCACTGGAGGTATTTCCCCCGGGTGGCCCGGGAGATGGTGGAGGGATGTACGTCCAGCAGCTCCGCCAGGGAGGTGAGGTTCATGGGCGAGAGCAGCCCGGTCTCCCCGGCGAAAAAGGGGCGCTGGGTCTCCAGAATGGCGTCGGCGCAGCGGCGGAGGGTGCTGCCCCGGCGCTCCAGGCTGCCTAGCAGCCACTTGGCCTGCTGCATCTTCTGCTGTAAGTACGCCCGGGTCTCCTTCTCGTCGGACTCCTTCAGCAGCTTGGCGTAATAGGTGCTGACGGAGACCCTGGGCAGGTAGTATTCATTCAAAATAGCCTTCAACTGGCCGTCCAGCTCCACAATGAAGATGTCGGGCCGTACATACACCGCGGGTTCCGACGGCTGAAAGGCCCGGCCTGGGTGGGGGTCCAGGCCGGCGATGACCTTTTCCGCCGCCTGGATCTCCTCCACGCCGATCCCCAGCTCCCGGGAGATGGGGCCGTAGTGCTTCCGGCCCAGTTCCGGCAGGAAGCGGGCGGCGATGTCCATCACGGCGGGGGACGCGTCGCCCCGGCGGGCCAGCTGGAGCAGCAGGCACTCCGACAGGCTCCTGGCGCCCACACCGGGGGGATCCAGACTCTGTACGGTCTCCAGCGCCTGGTCGATGAGGGCCTGGGGGATCTTCAGTTCCGCCAGTCCCTCCATGTCCTCGTCGGTGAGATAGCCGTCCTCGTCCACCAGCTCGGCAATGTACCGGGACAGGGCCAGCAGGGGCTTGGGCAGCCGCCTGCGGTCCAGCTGGTCGCACAGGAAGGCGGAGAGACTCTCCGTCTCCCGGTCCAGCCTGCCCCGCTCGGGCAGCTCCCCCTCCTCGTGGGTGAAGGTGGCACCGTAGACGCCGCCGTCGATCCAGCTGGCCTTCTGGCGCAGTTCCTCGTAGGCGCTGCGGAGATCGTGGGAATCCTCCTGCTCCAGCAGGGGGTTCTCCTCCGTGACGCGGCCCAGGTACTCCAGCAGCTCCTGGGAGTTCATCTGCAAAATCTCCATGGACTGCAGCAGCTGCGGCGTCAGCTTCAGCTCCTGCCGCAGCTCGGTCCGCAGAGTGACAAGGCTCATAACGGCTCACCTCCCGGGCCCCTGGGCACGTATTTGGCCACCTTCCGGGCCGCCGTGGCCTGGGAGATGCCAAGCTCCCTGGCCACCGCCACGGTGGTGCCGCAGCGGCGGTAGGAGTCCCGGATGATCTGCCCCTCGTAGGCGTCCATCCGCTCCGCCAGGGTGCCGCCCTGGGCCAGCAGCTCCGCCGTGGGAACGGCCTCGCCGGTGAACTCCACCGGCAGGTGGGTCACGTCGATGATGGGGTCCTGAACGGTGATGACCATCCGCTCGATGAGGTTTTCCAGCTGGCGCACGTTGCCGGGCCACTCGTACTGCTCCAAAAAGGCGAGAAAGCGGGGGCTGAAGGACAGGTCCTTGCCGTATTCCCCGCAGAACCGGGCCAGGAAGCGGTAGGCCAGGGGGTAGATGTCCTCCATCCGCTGGCGCAGGGGCGGGATGTGGATGCGGATGACGTTCAGGCGGTAAAAGAGATCGGAGCGGAACAGCCCCCGCTGGACGGCCTCCTCCAGATTGCGGTTGGTGGCGACGATGAGGCGGAAGTCCAGTTCGATCTTCTTGGTGCCGGACAGCCGCTCGATGGTTTTCTCCTGGATCAATTGCAGGAGCTTGGACTGGATGTGGGGCGGCAGCTCGCCAATCTCATCCAGGAACAGCGTGCCGTGGTTGGAAAGCTCGATCTTGCCGATCTTGCCGGTGGAGGACGCGCCGGTGAAGGCGCCCTTCTCATAGCCGAACAGCTCCGATTCGATAAGGTTTTCGTGCAGCACGGCGCAGTTGACCTCGATGAAGGGGCCGTCGGCCCGGTTGCTCATGGCGTGGATGGTCTTGGCGATGGCGCTCTTGCCCACGCCGGTCTCCCCGGTGATGAGGATGTTGGCCTTGGTGTTGGCGGTGTTCTGCATCAGCGTCCACAGCCGCTGCATGGAGGCGCTCTTAAAGACCAGGCTGGTGGAGGTGGCACGGGTGCGCAGCTCGGCGATCTCCTCGGAGTACTGCTGGAGAGAGTCCTGGAGGTTGCGGTAATTCTGCTGGATGGCGTTGATCTGCTCCATGGACACCGTGTTGAAGCACACGGCGTATTTCAGCTCCCCGTTGTCGTCGAACAGGGGGATGCCCACCGTCATGACGTTCTTATACGAGTGGTTGATGGTCTGGGTGGCGGTGACCTTCCGTTTCTGGCGGATGACCTCCGCCGTGATGCAGGGCGTGAAGGTGCCGTCCGCCTCCAGATCGAAGGCGGACCTGCCCACGATGGAGTTGTGGGCGAAGCCGAAATTCTTCTCATAGGTCTCGCTGACCCGCAGAATGATGCCGCTGGCATCGGAGAGCATCATGTCGTCCGCCAGCACCAGGTTGTTCTCCGGGCTGATGATGTCAAACAGGCCCTTGAGATTGATATCTTTGTCAAAAAGATCGGAAAAAGCTGTGGACTGTGACAAAATTTTTCACCCGCTTTCAAGACGCCGGACAGAGCCGGGATTCTATTCATTTGTGAGTATATCATATTCAAAAGTGAATAGAAAGAGGGCGGGCGCAAAAAATTCCGGTCGGATTCCACAGAAATTTGCCGCCAAAATTATTCCGTCCGCACAAAGGCGGGGGGCCGGAGAGGCCGCAGCAGGCGAAAATGGGATTATTCATTTTTGAATAGTCCCAAAAAACAGCGGCTGTTTCCTGCGCGGGATACACAAAAAGCCGCCTGGGATTTCGGCGGCTTGCACAGAAAATTCCGCCCGGTGGCAGGAAGTGGCGCTTGAAAAGCTGGCACATAATTTGCTATAATTTTTATACAGCCAAGGATCGGGAACCCGGCGCGAAGCACAGGGCCGCCCCGAATATTTTAAAGGAGGAACCATCTCATGTATCAGACCATTCGTTACGAGAAGAACGACAATATCGCTATTGTCACCATCAATCGTCCCGAAGCGCTGAATGCGTTGAACTCCACCGTGATCTCCGAACTGGAGCAGGTCGTCTCCGAGATCGAAAAGGACGCTTCTCTGGGCGCCATGATCCTCACCGGCGAGGGCCGCTCCTTCGTGGCCGGCGCCGATATCGGCGAGCAGTATCCCATGGACGTGGCCGCGGGCCGCAAGTGGGGCCAGCGCGGCAGCGCCCTGTTCCGCCGCATCGAGAAGCTGGAGATCCCCACCATCGCCGCAGTCAACGGCTTCGCTCTGGGCGGCGGCTGCGAGATCGCCATGAGCTGTGACATCATCCTGGCCGCCGGCCCCAACGCCGAGGGTAAGGGCGGCGCCAAGTTCGGCCAGCCCGAGGTGGGCCTGGGCATCACCCCCGGCTTCTCCGGCACCCAGAGACTTCCCCGCCGCGTGGGCACCGCCAAGGCCAAGGAGCTGATCTTCTCCGGAAAGACCATCGGCGCCGCCGAAGCCAAGGAGATCGGCCTGGTCAACGCCGTCTACGCCCCCGAGGAGCTGATGAACGGCGCCATCGCCATGGCCAAGTCCTTTACCGCCAACGCCCCCATCGCCGTGAAGTACTCCAAGGCCTGCATCGACCGTGGGCTCCAGATGGACATCGACGACGGCATCGCCCTGGAGAACGAACTGTTCGCCATGTGCTTCGCCACCGCCGACCAGAAGGAGGGCATGAGCGCCTTCCTGGAAAAGCGCAAGGAGAAGCACTTCCAGAATAAATAATTGAAAATGTGCAATTGACAATGGGCGGGGGAATAGGGCGCCAGCTGCAATTCCGTTTGCCGAAGGCAGACGTCTTCATTGTCGATGATCCATGATCTATTGTCCGTTCGATACTCACACTACATAAAAAGAGGGAAGACAAGCATGAAGAAAGTTCGTGTGATTACCGCTGAGGAAGCGGCCCTGCTGGTCAATGACGGCGACACCATCTCCACCGGCGGCTTCGTCAGCTGCGCCTGCCCGGAGGCACTGTCCATCGCGCTGGAAAACCGGTTTCTGGAAACCGGCCACCCCCGGGACCTGACGCTGTTCTTCGCAGCCGGCCAGGGCCACCGGGACGGCACCGGCGGCGACCACTATGGCCATGAGGGCATGGTCAAGCGCGTGGTCGGCGGCCACTGGGACCGGGCCCCCCGGCTGGGCGATCTGGCCCTGGCCAACAAGATCGAGGCGTACAACCTGCCCCAGGGCGTCATCACCCATATGTACCGCGACATCGCCGCCCACAACATCGGCACCATCACCCATGTGGGCCTTTACACCTTTGCCGATCCCCGCAACGGTGGCGGAAAGCTGAACACCGCCACCAAGGAAGACCTGGTGAAGATCGTCAACATCGAGGGCGAGGAGCGCCTTTTGTACAAGGGCTTCCCCATCAACGTGTGCTTCCTCCGGGGCTCCTACGCCGACGAGTACGGCAACTGCACCGTTCACCGGGAGATCGGCCCCCTGGACGTCACCGCCCAGGCCCAGGCCACCAAGAACTCCGGCGGCAAGGTCATCGTCCAGGTGGAGAAGATCGTCCAGGGTGGCTCTCTGGACCCCAAGCTGGTGAAGATCCCCGGCATCTATGTGGACGCCATCGTGGTGGGCTCTCCGGAGGACAACATGCAGTGCCTGGGCATGCCCTATGACGGCGCCCTGACCGGCGAGTTCCGCATCCCCGTGGACGCCATCCCCCCCATCCCCCTGGACGCCAAGAAGATCCTGGCTCGCCGGGCCGCCATGGAGCTGCCTCAGGACGCCATCGTCAACCTGGGCACCGGCGCGCCGGAGAAGATCGCCAACGTGGCCGCTGAGGAGGGCATCTCCGACAAGCTGACACTGACCGTGGAGGCCGGCTCCATCGCGGGCGTGCCCTACGGCGGCACCCAGTTCGGCGCCGCGGCCAACTCCATGGCCATTCTGGACCACAACGTCCAGTTCGACTTCTATCAGGGCGGCGGCCTGGACGTGGCCTTCCTGGGTCTGGCGGAGACTGCGCCCAACGGCGACCTGAACGTGTCCAAGTTCGGCACCCGTCTGGCCGGCGCCGGCGGCTTCATCGACATCACCCAGAACGCCAAGAAGGTGGTCTACTGCGGCACCTTCACCGCCAAGGGATTGAAGACCGAGTGCCGCGACGGCAAGCTGGTCATCATTCAGGAGGGCGCCAAGAAGAAGTTCGTCAACCAGGTGGAGCACATCACCTTCTCCGGCGTCTACGCCAACAAGGTGCACCAGCCCGTGCTGTATGTCACCGAGCGCGCCGTGTTCGAGCTGCGGCCCGAGGGCGTGACCCTGATTGAGATTGCCCCGGGCATCGATCTCCAGACCCAGATCCTGGACCAGATGGAGTTCATGCCGAAGATCGCAGAGGACCTGAAGCTCATGGACGAGCGCATCTTCCGTGACGAGCTGATGGGTCTGGCCAACGACTGAGTAAGCAATACGCCCCAATATTTTGAGGAGGAAAAAAGAAATGGCATTAATGACCGCACAGGAATATATCGAGAGCCTGCGCAAGCTGAACACCCGGGTGTACATGTTCGGCGAGAAGATCGAGAACTGGGTGGACCACCCCATGATCCGCCCCTCCATCAACTGCGTCGCCATGACCTATGCCCTGGCCCAGGATCCCCAGTATGCGGACCTGATGACCGTGAAGTCCAGCCTGACCGGCCACACCATCAACCGCTTCACCCACCTGCACCAGTCCACCGAGGACCTGATGAACAAGGTGAAGATGCAGCGTCTGCTGGGCCAGAAGACCGCCAGCTGCTTCCAGCGCTGCGTGGGCATGGACAGCTTCAACGCCGTGTTCTCCACCACCTTCGAGGTGGATGAGAAGTACGGCACCCACTATCACGAGAACTTCAAGAAATTCCTGACCTACGTTCAGGACAACGACCTGACCGTGGACGGCGCCATGACCGACCCCAAGGGCGACCGCTCCAAGGCACCCCATGACCAGGCCGACCCCGATATGTACGTCCATGTGGTGGAGCGCCGCCCCGACGGCATCGTGGTCTGCGGCGCCAAGTGCCACCAGACCGGCTCCATCAACTCCCACTGGCACATCTTCATGCCCACCATCTCCATGGGTGAGGCGGACAAGGACTGGGCGGTCAGCTTCGCCTGCCCCACCGACGCCGAGGGCATGTACATGATCTACGGCCGCCAGTCCTGCGACACCCGCAAGCTGGAGGAGGACGCCTCCATCGACGTGGGCAACGCCAAGTTCGGCGGCCAGGAGGCCCTGGTGGTGCTGGACCATGTGTTCATCCCCAACGAGTACATCTTCCTCAACGGCGAGTATGAGTTCGCCGGCATGATCGTGGAGCGCTTCGCCGGCTACCACCGCCAGTCCTACGGCGGCTGCAAGGTGGGCGTGGGCGACACCCTGATCGGCGCCGCGGCCCTGGCTGCGGAGTACAACGGCGTGGAGAAGGCCAGCGCCGTCAAGGACAAGCTGATCGAGATGACCCACC
Organism: Oscillospiraceae bacterium; assembly: GCA_030524605.1. Lineage (GTDB taxonomy): Bacteria > Bacillota > Clostridia > Oscillospirales > Oscillospiraceae > Oscillibacter. Next base: position 8,375 of record JAUNGH010000098.1, read on the forward strand.
TGAACGAGACCCTGTTCTGCTGCGGCATCGCCTGCTCCGCCCAGGGCTTCAAGACCAAGGCGGGCAACTATCAGATCGACCTGCTGCTGGCCAACGTCTGCAAGCAGAACGTCACCCGCTTCCCCTATGAGATCGTCCGCCTGGCGGAGGACATCGCCGGCGGCCTGGTGGTCACCATGCCCTCCCAGAAGGACTTCAACAGCGACACCGTGGTGGGCCGCAACGGCGAGACCATCGGCGAGATCTGCAACAAGTTCTTCGTTGCCCGGGAAGGCGTCAATACCGAGGACCGCCAGCGCATCATGCGCTTCATCGAGAATCTGTGCCTGGGCGCCGCCGCCGTCGGTTACCGCACCGAGTCCATGCACGGCGCCGGATCTCCTCAGGCCCAGCGCATCATGATCGCCCGCCAGGGCAACATCCAGGGCAAGAAGCAGCTTGCCAAGGATATCGCCGG
>JAUNGH010000099.1 GCA_030524605.1 Oscillospiraceae bacterium
TGGCGGCGGCGGGCCAGTCCTGGTGGCAGATGCTGCCGGTGGGCCCCACCAGCTATGGGGACTCCCCTTACCAGAGCTTCTCCGCCTACGCGGGCAATCCCTACTTCATTGACCTGGACTATCTGCGGGAGGACGGGCTGCTGGAGCAGGCGGAGATCGACGGGTTGGACTGGGGCGGCGACCCCGGCCGGGTGGATTATGCCGCCATCTATGAAAACCGCTTTTCCCTGCTGCAGAAGGCCGCCGACCGGGGCTGGCAGCGGGACGCCGGAGAGGTGGCCGCCTTCGCGGAGAAGAACAGGGAGTGGCTGCCGGATTACGCCCTGTTCATGGCCCTGAAGCGCCATTTCGGCATGACGGCCTGGACCACGTGGCCTGACCGGGAGATCCGCCTGCGCCGTCCCGAAGCGGTGGCGCGGTACCGGAGGGAGCTGGCGGCGGACATCCGCCTGTTCACCTATATCCAGTACCTGTTCTTCCGCCAGTGGGAGGCCCTGCGGGCCTACGCCCACGAAAAGGGCGTGGGCATCATCGGCGACCTGCCCATCTATGTCTCCATGGACTCCGCCGACGTGTGGGCGGATCCCAGGAGCTTCCAGCTGGACGAGAACAACGTTCCCCATGAGGTGGCGGGCGTGCCGCCGGACTACTTCAGCGCCGACGGGCAGCTGTGGGGCAATCCGCTCTATGACTGGGAGGCCATGAGCCGGGACGGCTACCAGTGGTGGATCCGCCGCATCAGCGGCGCCGCCCGGCTGTACGACATCCTGCGCATCGACCATTTCCGGGGCCTGGAGAGCTACTGGGCCGTCCCCTACGGGGAGACCACCGCGAAGATCGGGCGGTGGGTCAAGGGCCCCGGCATGGATCTGCTGCGGGTGCTGACCGCCCGGTTCCCCAATATTCAGTTCATCGCGGAGGATCTGGGCTACCTGACCCCGGAGGTCCAGAAGCTGCTGCGGGACTCCGGCTTCCCTGGGATGAAGGTGCTGGAATTTGCCTTCGACTCCCGGGAGCCCAGCAATTATCTCCCCCATACCTACACGCCCCACTGCGTCTGCTATGCGGGCACCCATGACAACGCCACCCTGATGGGCTGGAAGGACGAGGCGGACCCCGCCGATATCGCCATGGCCCGCCGGTACCTGGGATTGAATGAAGAGGAGGGCTTCCACTGGGGCGTCCTCCGGGGCGGGATGAGCAGCGTTTCCGATCTGTTTGTGGCGCAGATGCAGGATTATCTGGGCCTTGGGGCCGCCTCCCGCATGAACACGCCCGGCACCCTGGGCGGCAACTGGCAGTGGCGGATGCTGCCCGGCCAGATCACGGAGGAGCTGACAAAGCACATCGCGGAGATGACATCACTTTACGGAAGGAGCGCACAAGCATGGCAGATGTGAGCTTACAGCATATCAAAAAGGTGTATCCCAACAGCGAGTCCAAAAAGAAAAAGAAGGGCGCGCCGGAGAAGAAGACCAACCTCCAGATTACGGAGGAGGGCGTCCTGGCGGTCCAGGACTTCAATCTGGAGATCAAGGACAAGGAGTTCATCGTTCTGGTGGGTCCCTCCGGCTGCGGCAAGTCCACCACATTGCGGATGGTGGCCGGCCTGGAGGAGATCAGCGGCGGCGAGCTGCACATCGACGGCCGGCTGGTCAACGACGTGGAGCCCAAGGACCGGGACATCGCCATGGTGTTCCAGAGCTACGCCCTGTATCCCCACATGACGGTCAAGGAGAATATGGAGTTCCCCTTGAAGCTGAAGAAGGTGCCCAAGGAGGAGATCGACCGCCGCGTCAAGGACGCCGCCGAGATCCTGGGCATCACCCAGTATCTGGACCGCAAGCCCAAGGCCCTGTCCGGCGGCCAGCGCCAGCGTGTGGCCATCGGCCGCGCCATCGTCCGGGAACCCAAGGTCCTGCTGATGGATGAGCCCCTGTCCAACCTGGACGCCAAGCTGCGCAACCAGATGCGCGCCGAGATCATCAAGCTGCGCCAGCGCATCAACAGCACGTTCATCTATGTTACCCACGACCAGACCGAGGCCATGACCCTGGGCGACCGCATCGTCATCATGAAGGACGGCGTCATCCAGCAGATCGGCACGCCCCAGGAGGTCTTCGACCACCCCGCCAATCTGTTCGTGGCCGGCTTCATCGGCGTGCCTCAGATGAACTTCTTCGAGGCGGAGCTTGTGAAGCAGAACGGCAGGTATGCCGTGAAGCTGGGGGATGCGCTGGTGGTCCCCTCCGACGAAAAGCAGGCCAATCTGACCCGCAACGATGTCCAGCCCCAGCGCGTCACTCTGGGCGTCCGGCCGGAGCACATCGCGCTGCTGGGCGACGGCGGCCAGATGCTCCACGGTACCGTGGATGTCAGCGAGATGATGGGCAGCTCCGTGCACCTGCATCTGAGCGCCCTGGGACGGGACGTGATCGTCATCGTCTCCACCATGGATCTGCGCGGTCCGCACCCCGCCGGCTTTACCTCCGGGCAGGATATTGCCTTCACCTTCGGCGGCAATGTGATCCACCTGTTTGACCGGGAGACCGGAAAGAATCTGGAGCGCTGAGACGCGCCAAGGAATCTGCGAGGAGAGAATCGATGAAAACGCATGTGATCGGCGTAGACCTGGGCGGCACCTCCATCAAGCTGGGCCTGTTCGCCTGCGGCGGCGGCCTGCTGCGGAAGTGGGAGATCCCCACCGACACGGCGGACCAGGGGAGCCGCATCCTGCCGGATATCGCCGCCTCCATCTCCGCTGTGCTGGCGGAGGAGGGCATCCCCCACGGGCAGGTGCAGGGGATTGGCATCGGTGTGCCGGGGCCTGTGGACGGAAACGGCACGGTGAACAAATGTGTGAACCTGGGCTGGGGCGTGTTCAACCTGAAGGAGCGCATGAATGAGCTGCTGCCGGACATCCCCGACGTGGCGGCGGGCAACGACGCCAATGTGGCCGCCTTGGGCGAACTGTGGCAGGGCGGCGGCATGGGCTGCCGGAGCGCCGTTCTGTTCACCCTGGGGACCGGTGTCGGCGGCGGCGTTGTGCTGGACGGCAGGATCGTGGCGGGCGCCAACGGCGGAGCCGGCGAGGTGGGGCATATCACGGTGGAGCCCCGGGAAACCGTGCCCTGCAGCTGCGGCAAGTGCGGCTGCCTGGAGCAGTACGCCTCCGCCAACGGCATCGTCCGCCTGGCGGGCACGATGCTGGCGGCCTGCGACACGCCCTCCAAGCTGCGGGAGCTGCCGGGCTTCACCGCAAAGGACATCTGTGACCAGGCCCGGGAGGGCGACCCCATGGCCGTCCGCATCGTGGACCGCTGCGGGGAATATCTGGGCCGGGCCATGAGCTATGTGGCCTGCACCATTGACCCGGACGTGTTCGTTGTGGGCGGCGGCATGAGCCGCGCCGGCAGCGTCCTCACCGACGCCATTGGGATGTATTACAGAAGGTACGCGTTCCACCCCTCCACAGAGACCCCCATCGGGATTGCGCGGCTGGGCAATGACGCGGGCATCTACGGCGGCGCCAAAATGATCTTGGGTACTTAAACGCCATACAGCATTCAGGCGGTATGCCCCTTCCGGGGCATACCGCCTGTTTTTATGGCCGGGAGAGCCTGGGCTGCGGGGCTACAGGCGGCCCATCCAGCGCCTGGTGCGAAACAGCACGATGGAGAGCAGCAGCCGCACCAGCTCCTCCAGAGACAGGATGCAGTAGACCTGAACAATGGGCAGCTTCCACGCAAAGGCCGCCAGCAGGCCCAGGGGGACGCCGCACAGCCACGTCCCGATGAGGTCGATCCACATCACATAGCCGGTTTTTCCGCCGCTGCGGATGATGCCGCCGCCCAGGATCATATTCTGCACCTTGACGGGGAAAAAGAGGGCGAACACCAGCAATATCCGATAGGCCGCCGCCTGTACCTCCGGGCCGACGCTGTAGATGCGGACATAGTATTTCCCGCAGACCGCCAGCGCGCCGGACAGGAGCAGCGAGCCGGCAAGGCCCAGCCGCAGCAGCTGTCTGGCCTCCGCATACGCCTTTTCGCAGTCCCCGTTCCCCAGGGACTTTCCGACGATCAGGGAGGCCGCCTGGGAGAGCCCGCTGAGCAGGCCGACGGTCAGGCCCTGCACGGCGCCCGTCATGGTCATGGCCGCGCAGGGGTCCGTTCCGATATGGCCGTAGATGGCACCGTAGACGTTTTCCCCCAGGCTCCACAGAAATTCGCAGATCAGGATCGGCGCCAGGATCCGGACATACAGCGCCCGCTCCAGCCCGCAGGCGCTTTCCACGCGGCCAAAGGGCAGGGGCCATGCCGCCGTAAACGGCGCCCGGGGCAGCTTCCGCGTGCAGAAAAACAGCGTCAGGGCGCATGCCGCCAGCTGGGACAGCACGCTGGCAATGGCCGCCCCCTCCACGCCCAGCCTGGGGAAGCCGCAGTTTCCAAAGATCAGCAGGTAGTTCATGCCCGTGTTGAGCAGGACCGACAAAAGGCTGGCCGCCAGGGGAAGCGCCGCCGCGTCAAGGCAGCGGAGCAGGACCGACGCAAGGGATGTGACCGCCAGCGGCAGAAAGGCCAGGCAGTAAAGCCGCAGATAGGCCGCCGCCTGCCCGTGGGCGGCGGCGTCCTTTGTGTACAGCCCCATGATCTGCCCCGGAAAGGCAAGGCACAGCAGCGTGCAGGCCAGCGCCAGCGCGGCGGCCAGACGCAGATTGGCCGTAAAGCACGCCTGAAACTGCTCCCGGTTTTCCCGGCCCATGTACTGTGCCATCATGATCCCCGCCGCCGCGGCCACGGCCCCAAGCACCACCGCGTACATGGAGGCGAATTTCCCGCCCAGCCCGACGCCTGCGATGCCGGCGCTGCCCAGGGCCCCGATCATGACCTGATCCACCACGCTGAAGGAGGACTGCAATAATGACTGTAAGGCGACCGGAACGGCGATACCGGTCACGTTTTTCCAAAAGCTTTTCATCCGCGGCCGATCCTCCTGACGCTCTCCCGCTCCACCAATTGCACCGGCAGGACCTGAAGCGGCTGGTCCATGGGACCGGCCTTCAGCGCTTCCAGGGCCGCCATCGCCCTCCGGGCGCGCTCCACGGTGTCCTGTCCGACGGTGGTCAGGCCCGGATTGACGCTGCCGCACAGGGGAATGTTGTCAAATCCCACGAGGGAGATGTCATCCGGAATGGAGACGCCTCTTTTTTGCAGAAACAGCATCAATTCCACCGCGTAAACGTCCGAAGCCGCGAAGACGGCGGTGTAGGACAGCAGCTCCGCCAGCCGCTCCGCATAAAACCGCGTCCGCTCCGCTTTGACCATGGGGATCTTCCAGAAATCTGTCCTGCCGCCCGCCATACCGGCCCGGCATCCGTCCATGCGGTCCTTGTCCATGCAGATCTCGTTGTCCGCCAGACAAAGCACCCTGCGGTGGCCCATGCGGTACAGATACCGGCCCACCTGATATCCCCCACCGTAATTGTCCGCCGCCAGATTGCAGGCCCGGGGAGATTCCGGGAAAAAGCCGTCGTACACCACCAGCGGGATCCGGATGCTGTCCCGCAGCTCACTGTAATCGTTTTGGCAGAAGCCCAGCAGGATCAATCCCTCCATATTCCACATGGAGGCGTAGCGGACGATCTCGCTCCACGCCGTGGTGGGCTTTACCATCATGAAATATCCGGCCCGCTCGATCTCCGCGGACAGGGCGTTGACGGCGGAGGCGATAAAGGCGTCCTCCAGCACCCGGCCCTCGTATTTGGGATGGTCGTTGATGACCACGCCGACGATGCGGGAGTTGTTCTGCGCCAGGAGTACCCCGGCCATACTGGGGATGTACCTTCTCGCCTCCAGCAGCTCCTGGACCCGCTTCACCGTCTCTCTTGACACTTTTTTCGTCTTTCCGTGAATGACGTTGGATACCGTCGCCGTGCTCAGGCCCAGCTCCTCCGCGATATCCTGAATACGCACCCGTTCGCTCATGGCGTCCCGCCCTCTCTCTTGGGATTCCAGCTTCAGAATAGGACAGAATCTGCGGAAACACAATAGGTTAAACGCGTAACCCATTCCAAAAACAAGGAGCAGTTTTGTGCAATTCAACGGCGCCGGTCATTTGGAAGGTCCAGAGACCGTCTGGCCGAAGTTCGGATTTGGGTAAAAAATTGCGGAGGGTATTGACAAATACCCGGAGGGGGTATATTATATGAATACCCCGGTGGGGTATCAATGGCGTCAGGAGGAGGCCGACATGGAGCATCAGGAATGCAGTTGTCACAAGACGAAGGTGCGCTCCGAGGAGGAGTATAAGCGCCTGATCCACCGGCTGAACCGCATCGAGGGGCAGATCCGCGGCATCCGCGGCATGGTGGAAAAGAGCGCGTACTGCACGGATGTCCTGGCCCAGGTGGCGGCGGCCAACGCGGCGCTCAACGCCTTCAGCAAGGAGCTGCTGGCCGAGCACATCCGCACCTGCGTGGCCCAGGATATCCGGGACGGCAAGGACGAGACCATCGACGAGCTGGTGACGACCCTGCAGAAATTGATGAAATAAGGCAAGACCCAGGGAGGTATCATGAAACAATACGATGTCACGGGCATGAGCTGTGCGGCCTGCAGCGCCCGGGTGGAAAAGGCCGTATCCAAGGTGCCGGGCGTCACGGCCTGCTCGGTGAGCCTGCTGACCAACTCCATGGGTGTGGAGGGTACCGCCTCCCCCGGGGAGATCATCGCCGCCGTGGAGGGCGCCGGGTACGGCGCGTCGGAAAAGGGCGCGGGCGGCGCACGGAAGGCCGCCTCCCCGGCGGAGGCCGAGGATGCGCTCAAGGACCGGGAGACACCGGTGCTGAAACAGCGTCTCATCTGGTCCGTGGGCTTTTTGCTGGTGCTGATGTACTTCTCCATGGGCCACATGATGTGGGGCTGGCCCCTGCCCGCCTTTTACGACGGCAACCACGTGGCCATGGGCCTGACCCAGCTGCTGCTGACGGTCGTCATCATGGTCATCAACCAGAAGTTTTTCATCTCCGGCTTCAAGAGCCTGTGGCACCGGGCTCCCAACATGGACACCCTGGTGGCCCTGGGTTCCACGGCGGCCTTTGTGTACAGCACCTACGCCCTGTTCGCCATGACCCGCGCCCAGGCGGACATGGACATGGACGCCGTCATGATGTACATGATGGAGTTCTACTTTGAGTCCGCCGCCATGATCCTGACCCTCATCACCGTGGGCAAGATGCTGGAGGCCCGCTCCAAGGGCAGGACCACCGACGCGCTGAAAGGGCTGATGAAGCTGGCACCCAAGACCGCCACGGTGGTGCGGGACGGCGGGGAGACGGAGGTCTCCATCGACCAGGTGCAAAAGGGCGACGTCTTCGTGGTGCGCCCCGGCGAGAACATCCCCGTGGACGGCGTGGTGCTGGAGGGCGCCAGCGCGGTGAACGAATCCGCCCTGACCGGCGAGAGCATCCCCGTGGACAAGGCCCCGGGGGACGCGGTGTCCGCCGCCACGCTGAACCAGTCCGGCTTTATCAAGTGTCAGGCCACGCGGGTGGGGGAGGACACCACCCTGTCCCAGATCATCCAGATGGTCAGCGACGCGGCGGCCACCAAGGCCCCCATCGCCAAGATTGCGGATAAGGTCTCCGGCGTCTTCGTCCCGGCGGTCATCACCATCGCGGCGGTCACCACCGTCGTCTGGCTGCTGCTGGGCCAGACGGTGGGCTACGCCCTGGCACGGGGCATCTCCGTGCTGGTCATCTCCTGCCCCTGCGCCCTGGGCCTTGCCACGCCGGTGGCCATCATGGTGGGCAACGGCATGGGCGCGAAAAACGGCATCCTGTTCAAGACCGCCGCCTCTCTGGAGGCCGCCGGACGGACCGAGATCGTGGCCCTGGACAAGACCGGCACCATCACCCAGGGCGAACCGAAGGTGACGGACGTCATCCCGGCCCCGGAGAACACGGAGGAGGGGCTGCTGACCCTGGCCGCGTGTCTGGAGGGCCCCTCGGAGCATCCCCTGGCCGCCGCCATTGTGGAGGAATCCAGGCGGCGGGGTTTGGCGGTCACCCCGGTGGGGAGCTTTACCGCCATCCACGGGCGGGGCGTCCGGGCGGATATCGGGGAAAGCACCTTTATCGGCGGCAACCGCGCCATGATGGAGGAGGCGGGGATCGACCCCGGCGTCCTTTCCGCCCGGGCGGACGCCCTGGCCGGCCAGGGCAAGACCCCCATGTTCTTTGCCGACGAGACAGGGAAAAGGCTTCTGGGCGTCATCGCCGTGGCGGACATCATCAAGGAGGACAGTCCCCAGGCGGTCCGGGAGCTTCAGAACATGGGCATCCGCGTGGTCATGCTGACCGGCGACAATGAGCGGACGGCCAGGGCCATCGGGGCCCAGGCCGGCGTGGATGAGGTCATTGCCGGCGTCCTGCCCGACGGCAAGGAGAGCGTCATCCGCGCTCTGAAGCGGAAGGGCAGGGTGGCCATGGTGGGCGACGGCATCAACGACGCCCCGGCCCTGACCCGGGCGGACATCGGCATCGCCATCGGCGCGGGCACCGACGTGGCCATCGACGCGGCGGACGTGGTGCTGATGAAAAGCCGCCTTTCCGACGTGCCCGCCGCCATCCGGCTCAGCCGGGCCACGCTGCGGAACATCCACCAGAACCTGTTCTGGGCCTTCTTCTACAACACCATCGGCATCCCCCTGGCCGCCGGTGTGTTCATTCCGCTGGGCCTGACGCTGAACCCCATGTTCGGCGCGGCGGCCATGAGCCTTTCCAGCTTCTGCGT
>JAUNGH010000100.1:0-5448 GCA_030524605.1 Oscillospiraceae bacterium
CAGGCGGCAATGATATAAAAGCAGGACCGCCCCACCCGGCAGGCCCGGACGGCGAAAAACGCCAGAGTGATGATGGACCCCACCGCCAGCACGGCGATCAGCAGCCCCCACTCCTCGCACAGCATGCCGAACACCAGGTCGGTGTCCGCCGCAGGCACCCGGTGGAGCCATCCGTTCCCGGCCCCCATGCCCAACAGGCCGCCGGAGGCCGCCGCAGACATGGTGCGGGTCTGCTGGTAGCCGGTGGTGGACGCGGCCTCCCAGGCGTGGCCCCAGGAGGCGAAGCGGCTGAGGATATAGGGCTTGAACTTGACGATGATGCCCGCGCCGAACACCGCCCCGCCGCAGATCAGGGACAATGTCGCAAAATCCCCGGACCGGAGATAGGCGATGACCAGGAAGGTCACAAAGAAAATGGCGGCGGTGCCGAAATCGCTCATGAGCCCCAGGCAGCCGATGCACACGCCGGTCAGCACGATGAACAGCGTCAGGTTCCGCCTGTGGAACAGCCGCTCCAGTGTGGCGGAGCCGGCGAAGATATAGCAGATCTTCGCAATTTCCGAGGGCTGGAAGGACAGCGGGCCGACGGAGATCCAGTTGACCGCGCCGTATTTGGAATTGCCGATCAGCAGCGTGATCCCCAGCAGCCCGATGGCCATGGCCGCCATGAGCCAGCGGTTTTTCTGCACCCGGCCCAGATCCCGCAAAAAGAGGCCCAGCACCAGAAACAGCACCAGCCCCAGCAAAATCGCCAGGAACTGCTTGAACAGGCTCCCCGGTGCGCTGGAGGCCGTCACCGCCAGAGACAGCGTGGAGAGGAAGAACGCGATGGTCTCCATCTCAAAGCCCACGCAGCGATTTACCCGCAGCACGGCGAAGTACAGCCACATCACCGCCGTCAGGCCCAGAAAAGCCAGAGGGATGGCGGCGGACGCCTCCTCCCCCGCCGCCGCGATCAATTGCAGGCAGGCGAGCACCTGGAACACCGTCAGCCACAAAAAGGAGGGCCACATGGCGGCGGGCCGCTCCGCCCGGCGCTTCTCCTCCAGTTCCTCCCGCTCCGCCACGGTCTGGGGCAGGAAGATCAGGGGCACGCCGCCGAGCGAAATGGCGTCCCCCAGCTTCACCGGGGCGGAATGCTCCACCGGCTCTCCGTTGACCAGGGTGCCGCCCTTGGAGCCCAGGTCATAGATGGTCCACTTCTCGTCCTCCCCCCGGCACAGGGCGGCGTGCTGCCGGGAGATGCTGGGGTAGTTCAGATAGACGTCGGCGGTCTTCCCCCGGCCGATGATATTCTCCCAGTGGGTCAGGGGGATGGGCGCGCCGTTGGGCAGGCTCAGCTGGCCCCAGGTCTCCGGCGTGTGGGGAATCCTCAGCAGGGACCGCACCGCCCGGTATAAAATCAAGACCGCCAGCACCGGGAACAGGAAGCGCACGAAGGCCATATACCACGTCCCCGCCAGCGGATAGTCCGCCAGCAGTCCCGTCACCGCGTCCAGCAGCGCCTGCAGGGGCGCCGTCAGCTGTTCCATTCCGTCCGCCTCCTTTTCCAAAATTCTCATTCAGTATAGCACTTTTTCCGTCCCGTGTACAGTCTCCCCAGTTCTTTCCAAAATCCGGCGTCCAAATCCGTTTGAAATTTCTCTTTTGCTCTTGACCTTACGTTAAAAATCCATTAAAATGTTTAAGTGCGCAATATCTCCGCAATACGGCGCTGCGCGCCGTTTCAACATGTATATTACGAAAGGCCGATCAATATCATGAAACATCCCTATAAGACGCGGGAGGGCGGCGCCACAGTGACGATCTTTGTCCCCTACGACTGCAAGAACCACTGCCCCTTCTGCATCAACAAAGGTGAATACGCGGACCTGACAGGCTTCTCCGCCGAGAAAATCTGCCAAAGCATCCGGCGGATGGACGCCATCACGCCCTACTGCGACTTCGTCTTTACCGGAGGGGAGCCCTTTGCAGACCTGAACGCGCTTCAGACCATGCTGGACGAAATTCCCACCACCCACAAGGTCTATATCAACACCACCCTCCCCGTGTCCGACTATCAGTCCGGGGACGATATTCTGGCGTTTGCGGAGCGGAACAAGCACAAGATCACCTGCATCAACGTCTCCCGCCATATGCAGAAGTATGTGGTGGAGTCCAACGACGACCTGCTGGCCCGCCTGCCGGTGCCCTTCCGGGTGAACTGCGTGCTGTACAAGGACTATCCCGCCGAGAACCTGGTCCCCTATCTGGACCGCTTCCAGAAAATTCCCGGTGCCTCCATCCAGTTCCGCTTTGACTACACCGCCACCACGCCGGAGAACCTGTACGAAGAGGAGCATGACAAGATCCTCCAGGATCTGAAGCAGATCGCCAAGTACACCGGGCTGGACGGCTGCCGGATGCGCTGCGGCTTCCATTTCGACTACCATGGCATGGAGCTGACCTATCATAAGACCCTGCCCTATTCCACCATCGTGGAGACCGACCCCAAGGACGGCGTGACCTACGACATCCTGTACGACATCCTCATCAAGCAGAACGGCGACATCCACTCCGACTGGACCGGCGTGCTGCTGGACGTGGACGCCTATGAGAAGGTCGTGTTCGAGCCCTACGACTTGAAGTGGCTGGCCCGGATTGCCTAAAATCAACGAAAAAGCGGCGGAGATATCCGCCGCTTTTTGATCGGAAGGGAACCATATGAAAAAAATCGAAACCGCCGGCGTGATCGGCCTGGGCGCCTTGGGCACCCTGTACGCCCATCTCCTGACGGATGCTCTGGGAAAGGAGCGCGTTCTGGTTCTGGCGGACAGCCGCCGGGTGGAGCGCTACCGCCGGGAGACGCTGTATTTCAACGGCCGGCCCTGCGATTTCAACTATGCGGACGCCGCAGCCGTCAGCAGGCCGGTGGATCTACTCATTTTCGCCGTGAAGTTCGGCGGCCTGGAGGGGAGCATTGAGACCTGCCGCCATCTGGTGGGGCCGGAGACCACGCTGGTCTCCGTGCTGAACGGCGTCGTCAGCGAGCAGGTGCTGGGCAGCGCCTTCACGCCGGAGCAGGTGGTCTGGTGCGTGGCCCAAAAGATGTCCGCCCTGAAGGAGGGCAATCAAGTCGTCGTGAACCCCGCCGGCGAGCTGGCTCTGGGCGTCCCCGCGGGACAGGACGGTGCCCACCTCCGCCGTCTGACATCATTTTTTGACGGCATCCGCTTCCCCTACTCCCTGCCGGAGGACATCCGCGTCCTCATGTGGAGCAAGCTGCTGTGCAACACCGGCGCAAACCAGGCCACCATGGTGTTTCAGTGCGGATACGGCGGGCTCCAGGTCCCCGGCGAGGCCCGGGACGCCATGCTGGGGGCCATGCGGGAGGTCATCCCGGTGGCCAACGCCGAGGGCATTCCCCTGTCTGAGGCGGACATCGCCCATTGGACCTCCATCATCGACTCCTTCCCGCCGGAGGGCGAACCCTCCATGCGCCAGGACGGCAAGGCCCACCGGAAAAGCGAGGTGGAGCTGTTTTCCGGCACCATCCGCCGCCTGGCGGAAAAGCACGGCATCGCCGTGCCCGTCAACGATTGGCTGTACAGCCGGGTGCAGGAGATGGAAGCCGCCTATTAAAATCAAGAGGACCGCGCCGCAGGGCACGGTCCTCTTTCGTTTCACCGCAAAAAGATGCGCTTTCCACCCCGGTATTCCCGGATGATGCCGATGCACTGGGCGCTGGGCACAACGCCCTTCAGTTCCCCGTACAAGGCGTCCGCGTCGGCGGGATCCACCGCCATCAGAAGGCCCCCGGCGGTCTGGGGATCGTACAGGATGTCCTGCTTGGCAAGTTCCGTCTCTCCGGCGTCCACGCCGCCCTCGGCAAAGGCGCGGTTGCGGTACATGCCCTCCGGCAGGATGCCCATCCGGGCCAGCTCCAGCGCCTCCGGGATCAGATCGATGCCGTCCACGTGCAGCTCTGCCTCCACATCGCTGCCCTGGGCCATCTCCGTCAGGTGGCCCAGCATGCCGAAGCCCGTCACGTCGGTGCAGGCGTGGACACGGTATTTCACCATGACGTCCCGGGCGGACTTGTTCAGGGTGGTCATCAGCCGGTGGGCCAGCTCCATGCTCCCGGCGGAGGCCATCTCCGCCTTGGCGGCGGTGGTCAAAACGCCGATACCCAGCGGCTTTGTGAACAGCAGCACGTCGCCGGGCCTGGCGCCGGAGTTGGTCAAAACGCGGTCCGGGTGGACGAAGCCCGTCACTGCCAGGCCGTACTTCGGCTCGTCGTCCAGGATGCTGTGGCCGCCGGTGATCAGCGCCCCGGCCTCGTACACCTTGTCGTAGCCCCCCCGCAGCAGCTGGTGGACGGCCTCCTTCGGCATGGAGTCGGGCACCGCCATGATGTTCAGGCACAGCTTCGGCTCGCCGCCCATGGCATATACGTCGCTGAGGGCGTTGGTGGCGGCAATCTGCCCGAACAGGTAGGGGTCGTCGGCGATGGGCGGGAAAAAGTCCACCGTCTGCACCAGCGCCAGCTCGTCGGAGACCTTGTACACCGACGCGTCGTCGCTCTTGTCAAAGCCCACCAGCAGGTTGGGGTCCTGGTGGACCCGGATGCCCTCCAGCAGCTGGGCCAGGACGCCCGCCCCCACCTTCGCGCCGCATCCGGCGCACTTGGCAAGCTTGGTCAGTTTTACTTCGTTTTCAGCCATGGCGGTTCTTCCTTTCCGTTTCCAGCATATTCAATAGCTCTGCGCGGATATCGTCCTCGCAAATCGGCCTGTCCGGGCGGTGATGGTACAGGCTGTGCCAAACTTTCGCCATTCTGGTCACATCGCGGCAGTTATCCTCAGGATAGCAGCCTTTGATCAAAGGCAAGCCCTTTCTCAACAACTCATGCCAGCGCCGGTTGGACAGTTCCGCGTCTTCCGTCCACTCCGCCAGCCCGAACAGGGGCCGCAGCGGCTCCATATCGTTGGCGATCACTGTAACGGTGCTGCTGTCTTCGGACATGATCTCCAGAAACGCCAGCGGATGCTGCGGACGGAAACTGTCCGCCAGATAGCAGGACTCTCCGTTTTCATCCTTAGAAAACGCCGGCAGGTGAAGAGCCACCACCTGTTCTTTCGTATAATTTGCCGGGATAGCGGACAGGATGCCCCAGACAAACTGCATGTTCCGGAGTCCAATATCGTGCAGCAGCTCCCGGTTTGAAAGAAACAGGCATTCCTGGGCCCACTTTTCACAGCCCTCCCAGCCGCAGTCGTCATAGCAGGTCAGTTCCGTGATGAGCCAATTGCAGTCCCAATCCTCCGCTCCCAACTGTTTCAGGATCCCTCGCAGAAACCCTCCGTTTTTAATCAAAATCCCGGCCAATTCCTAACGCCTCATTCCTAATAATTCAGCGCTCCCGACAGGTTCAAAACCGCCTCCAGCACGCCGCCGCCCACGGCCAGC
>JAUNGH010000100.1:5548-8788 GCA_030524605.1 Oscillospiraceae bacterium
CAGCGCTCCCGACAGGTTCAAAACCGCCTCCAGCACGCCGCCGCCCACGGCCAGCGCCTTGTCGCTGGCGCAGTAACAGTGCTCGATCCTGCACCGGGGGTCGATGTCCCCGGACTTCATGCCCTTGAACACCGGCGTCCCGTCCGCCAGGATGCCCCGGAGAACGCCGTCCAGGGTGCAGAGCATAGGCTCTCCATTCACCGTGGCCGCCACGTCGCCCACCTTCACCTGGGTGCCGATGTCCAGCAGCTGGCGGAACACCCCGTCCGCCGGGGCCCGGAGCACCCGCTCCCCCGCGAAGCCGCCGATCAGGCCCGGGATGCCGGTATTGGGCTGGGCGCTGCCCTCATATATGACGCGGCCCAGATAGTGGCCCCGCATGGTCTCCACCACGGCGTGGCAGTCCACCCCGGCAGTGAAGCCGGGACCCACACCCACCACCACCGGGGCGTCGGTGATCCTGGTCCCCAGGTTCCTCTTCGCCAGAATGGCGTCCACCACCGCATCGGGCCTTAAGACCTGGATGCAGGCCGCCTCCGGGTCCTCCAGCACCGGGATGACGCCATCTTCCAGCAGTGCCAGCGCCCGGGCCGGGGTCTCTGCCCGGCGGGCCGTCACCCCCTCCACAGTGGTCTCACCGTGGACGATGGCCTGGGAAAAGCACACGGTCCGCCGGATGGCGGTGGGCCTTCCCACCTCCGTCATCACCAGCCGGACATGGGCCCGCCACAGCCGCAGGGCAATCCCGGTGGCCATATCTCCCGCGCCGCGAATCACAACGAGCATTGCAGATACATCCCCTTCCAAAGAGAGCCCGCGGCCACCGGGCAGTCCAGCAGCCCTGCCAGCGCCCGGGCGGCGGCCCGGCTCTCCTCCGTCTCTATTTGGTTTACATAAATTCTATGATGCAGCGCCTCTTTCGTCAGGACCGCCGCCTCCGTCTCCGGCGTGACCGGCGCGTCCTCCGGCACACCCGCCAGTCCGGCGTACAGCTCCGGCCGGTGGGCCGCCTGGGAAACCGGCTGTCCGAAGCCGGAGGCGCCCACCACGCAGATGACCTGGCCTGCCACGGCCGGGATCACCGGCTCGTGGGGCGCATGGGCCTTCACAGGCCGCCGGGCGGCGCCGTCAGCCTCCACCAGCACATAGTCGAAGCGCTCCGCCAGCCGCTCCATGGGCATGCCCGGCGCCGTCAGCTTTCCGGTGCCGGGGACCTCTGCTCCGGCGCAGAGCAGGCGGTGCTCCCGCCGCAGCCTCTCCAGCTCCGCCCCATCCCGGGCACAGGGCAGGTCAGGAAAGGGAAAGATCTTCGTGGTGGTGCAAAGCAGCACGGAACAGGCGCCGGAGAGCTCTTCGCCCAAAGTCCGCAGCAGGGTCGTCTTGCCGCCGCCGCCGATCACGGCGGTGACGCCGGGCCGGATGTCCAATATTTCCGCCAGTCCCACGGTTCCGCCCCCTTCGTTCTTCTTTTCATAGAATAGCACCTGCGCCCCTCCGCCGTCAAGGCTGCCGGTGGAATCCGGCGCTTCCGCCTTGACATCCTTCGGAAACGTGTTATGATAGTATCAGCGTTTATCTCAAATGAGTATCACGAAAGGAAGCGCCTGTATGCAGGATGGCAGCGGCCGGACAATTGACTATCTGCGGCTGTCGGTGACAGACCTGTGCAATTACCGCTGCCGGTACTGTATGCCCGAGGAGGGCGTCTGCAAGCGCCCTCACAGCGACATCCTGTCCCTGGAGGAACTTGCGGAAATCGGTGAGGCTGCTGTCCACTGCGGTGTAAAGAAAATTCGCTTGACAGGTGGCGAGCCGCTGGTGCGCCGCGGCATTCTGGAGCTCTGCCGCCGCCTGCGGGCCGTCTCCGGTCTGGAGGAGCTGTGTCTCACCACCAACGGCTCCCTGCTGCCGGAGTTGGCAAAGCCCCTGCGGGAGACGGGCGTGGACCGCCTGAACATCAGCCTGGACACCCTCCGGCCGGACCGCTTTGCCGCCATGACCCGCCTGGGGCGTCTTTCGGACGTGCTGGACGGCATCCGGGCCGCAGAGGACGCCGGATTTCAGAATATAAAGCTGGATACTGTCCTGATCGGCGGCTTCAACGACGATGAGACCGGCGACTTCCTGGCCCTGACGATGGAACACCCCTGGGAGGTCCGCTTTATCGAGCTGATGCCCATGGGCCCCTGCGCTGCCTGGGAGAAAAGCTGTTTTCTTTCGGCTGATACAGTTTTGAAAAGCAATTTCCCTTTACAGGAAATCGACCCCTGCGGTGTGGCCCGCCGGTACCGCCTGCCGGGCGCGGTGGGGACAGTGGGGCTGATCTCCCCCATCAGCCATGAGTTCTGCGGGGAGTGCCGCCGCATCCGGGTGACGGCGGACGGCAAGCTGAAGGGCTGCCTCCACAGCCGGGAGGAGCTGCCCCTCCGGGGCCTCCACGGCGAGGCGCTAGAGGCCGCCATCCGGCAGGGAGTTCTGCACAAGCCCCAGCGGCACCATCTGTCGGAGCGTTCCAGCGACACGCCCCGGAATATGAATCAAATCGGAGGATAGATCTAATGGGAGAGCTGACCCATTTCAACGGGCAGGGCCGGGCCCGGATGGTGGATGTGACGGAAAAGGCCGTCACCCACCGGACAGCCATAGCCGCCGGTGAGATCCACATGGCGCCGGAGACCCTGGCAAAGATCAGGACGGGGACGATCAAAAAAGGCGATGTCCTGGCCGTCGCCCAGGTGGCGGGCATCCAGGCCGCCAAGCATAACTGGGAGCTGATCCCCATGTGCCACCCCCTGCCCCTGACAGGCATCGACATCTCGTTTTCCCTGTCCGACGAGCCCTGTATGGTGGAGATCCGGGCCGCCGTCACCTGCACCGGCGTCACCGGCGTGGAGATGGAGGCCCTGGCCGCCGTCTCCGTGGCGGCGCTGACCATCTACGACATGTGCAAGGCCGTCCAGAAGGACATGCGCATCACCAACATCCGCCTGCTGCGAAAGAGCGGCGGCAAGAACGGAGATTACACCGCGGAGGAATGAACATGGCAAGGGTCGTATCCGTCAATATCAGCGCACGCAAGGGCGAGTAGAAGCACCCTGTAGCCGAGATCCAATTGAAGCTCCGCCACGGCATCGTGGGGGACGCCCACGCCGGAGACTGGCACCGCCAAATCAGCCTGCTGGCGGAGGAGAGCGTGGACACCATGCGGGCCGCCTGCCCCCTTCCGCTGGACGCCGGGGT
>JAUNGH010000101.1 GCA_030524605.1 Oscillospiraceae bacterium
TTCGGCGCCGACGCCAACTGGGGCCGGGTCCTGTGCGCCATGGGCTACTCCGGCGCGGAGTTCGACCCGGAAAAGGTGGACGTCCATTTTGCCAGCGCGGCAGGCGATATCGCCGTGTGCGAGCAGGGCCGGGGCCTGGACTTTGACGAGGATCTCGCCAAAAAAATCCTGACGGAACACGATATCGAGATCAACATCGCCATGGGGGAGGGCGCGGCCGCCTGCACCTGCTGGGGCTGCGACATCACCTACGATTATATCAAGATCAACGGGGACTACAGGACCTGAGAAAGCGTGAAGTTTGGAGATTGAAGAGTGGAGATCCAGTCATCTTCACTCTCCGCTCTCCGCTCTTCAATCTCAAAAAGGAGTGTGTATTGACGTGTCTTCCCACGAACAGCAGGCGCGGACCCTGGTGGAAGCCCTGCCCTATATTCAGAAATTCACCGGAAAGACCATCGTGGTCAAGTACGGCGGCAACGCCATGATTTCCGACGAGCTGCGCAGGGCCGTCATGAGCGACATCATTTTGCTGTCCCTGGTCGGCATCCGCGTCGTCGTCGTTCACGGCGGCGGGCCGGAGATCTCCGATATGCTGAAAAAGATCGGCCACGCCTCCAAATTTGTGGACGGCCTGCGCTATACCGACGAGACCACCATGGACATCGTCCAGTCCATCCTCTGCGGCAAGGTCAACAAGAACCTGGTGGCCCAGCTGAACCGCCTGGGCGGCCAGGCCATCGGCCTGTGCGGCATGGACGGGCAGCTGTTCCAGGCGGAGCAGCTGGACGAGAAGTACGGCCTTGTGGGCAAAATCACCGGCGTGAACCCGGAGCCGGTGGAAAACGCCCTGATGACGGGCTACATCCCGGTGGTCTCCACCGTGGCCCAGGGCATGGACGCCGACACCGCCTACAACATCAACGCCGACACCGCCGCCGCCAAGCTGGCGGAGGCCCTCCACGCCGAGAAGCTGATTTTGCTGACGGACGTCCGGGGCCTTCTCCGGGACCCTCACGACGAGGACACCCTCATCCATGTGGTCCACACCTACGAGGTGCCGGAACTGATCGCCAAGGGCGTGGTCTCCGGCGGCATGATCCCCAAGATGGAGTGCTGTGTGGACGCCATCGCCGGCGGCGTGGAGCGGGTCCACATCCTGGACGGCCGCATCCCCCACTCCATCCTCATCGAGCTGCTCAGCGACCAGGGCATCGGCACCATGCTGAAAAAGGAGGAGAACTGACATGACTTCCAATGAGATCAAGGCCCTGACGGGCCGGTACATCATGAATACCTACGGCCGCTTCCACGTGGCCATCGACCACGGCCAGGGCGCCACCCTCTACGACCCGGAGGGGAACGCCTACATCGACTTCACCAGCGGCATCGGCGTCACCGACCTGGGCTACGGCTATCAGCCCTGGGTGGACGCCATCACGGCCCAGGCCAAAAAGCTGGGCCATGTGTCCAACCTGTTTTACACCGAGCCGGCGGCAAGGCTGGCGGAGATCCTGTGCAGGCGCACCGGCGAGAGTTGCGTCTTCTTCGCCAACGGCGGCGGCGAGGCCAACGAGGGCATGATCAAGCTGGCGAGAAAGTACAGCTTTGACAAGTACGGCAAGGGCCGCGCCGCCATCGTGACGCTGAACAATTCCTTCCACGGCCGCACCATCACCACCCTGATGGCCACCGGCCAGGAGGTGTTCCACAACTATTTCTTCCCCTTCACCGAGGGCTTCCGCTACGCCGACGCCAACAGCCTGGAGTCCCTGGAGGCCGCCGCGGGCGACGACGTGTGCGCCGTCATGATGGAGGTGGTCCAGGGCGAAGGCGGCGTGCTGCCGCTGGATAAGGATTACGTCCAGGCCGTTGCCAAGCTGTGCGCGGAGCGGGACTGGCTGCTGCTGGTGGACGAGGTTCAGACCGGCGTGGGCCGGACGGGCAGCCTGTTCGCCTTCCAGCAGTACGGCATCCTGCCGGACGTGGTGTCCTTTGCCAAGGGCATCGCCGGGGGCCTTCCCATGAGCGGCATCCTGGCAAATGAAAAATGCAGGAATGTCCTGGGCCCCGGCACCCACGCCACCACCTTCGGCGCCAACCCGGTCTGCGCCGCCGCGGGCCTGGTGGTGCAGGAGACGTTGACCGACGAATTCCTGGCGGAGGTCCAGGCCAAGGGCGCGTACCTGCGCCAGGGCATCGAGGATCTGGACCTGCCCTGCTTCGGCAAGACCCGGGGTATGGGCCTGATGATCGGTATCGAGGTCAAAGAGGGCTATAACAAGGGCGAGATTGCCAGCAAGCTCATTGAAAACGGCCTGCTGGTGCTGACCGCCGGCCCGGGCATGCGCCTGCTGCCGCCGCTGGTCATCACCAAAGAGGAGATGGACAAGGGCCTTGCCATCATGAAGAAGGCGCTGGGCTGAAAACAGAGTGAAGAGTGGAGAGTTGAGAGTGGAGATGCGGTATCCGCCGCAGGCGGATGATTGAAATTTGTCCGGCTTTGCCGGACACGATATCTTCAATCTTCACTCTACAATCTCCACTCTCGAAATCTATACTGATAAAGAGAGGAACGACCCATGGAAAACCATACCCATTTTCTAAAGCTGCTGGACTTCACCCCCGCTGAGATCCAGCAGTTCCTGGACACCGCCGCCGACCTGAAGGCCAAGAAGAAGGCGGGCATCCCCCACCGCTATCTGGAGGGCAAAAACGTCGCCCTGATCTTTGAGAAGACCTCCACCCGCACCCGCTGCGCCTTTGAGGTGGCCGCCCAGGACCTGGGGATGGGCAGCACCTATCTGGGCCCCACCGGCAGCCAGATCGGCGTGAAGGAGTCCATCGCCGACACTGCCCGGGTGCTGGGCCGGATGTATGACGGCATCGAGTACCGTGGCTTCGGCCAGGCGGTGGTGGAGGAGCTGGCACAGTACGCCGGCGTTCCCGTGTTCAACGGCCTGACCAATGAGTTCCACCCCACCCAGATCCTGGCAGACTTTTTGACCATCCAGGAGCACTTCGGGAAGCTGGCGGGCGTGAAGCTGGTGTATCTGGGCGACGCCCGGTTCAACATGGGCAACAGCCTGATGGTGGGCTGCGCCAAGATGGGCATGCACTTCGTGGCCTGTGCCCCCAAAGCGTATTTCCCGGAGCAGGCCCTGATCGACCAGTGTCAGGCCATCGCCGCCGGGACCGGCGCGGTGCTGGAGTTCATTGAGGATCCCATGGAGGCCACGAAAAACGCCGACGTGCTGTACACCGACGTGTGGGTGTCCATGGGCGAGCCGGTGGAGGTCTGGCAGGAGCGTATCCAGGCCCTGGGGCCTTATCAGGTGACAAAGGCCCTGATGGACAACGCCGGCCCCCAGTGCCGCTTCATGCACTGCCTGCCCGCCTACCATGACCACAAGACCCGGGTGGGCAAGGAGATGGGCGAAAAGTTCGGCCGCGACGCCATGGAGGTCACAGACGAGGTGTTCGAGAGCGAACAGTCCATCGTCTTCGACGAGGCGGAGAACCGGATGCACACCATCAAGGCCGTCATGTACGAGTTGATGAAATAATGCAGAAAAAGCAGGCTCCCGTGAGAGGTTCACGGGAGCCTGTTTTTATGAAGCCCACATGGAGTCAACCGCCTGGCCGGGCTGCCAGTCCAGATCAGCGCTGGAGAATTGGTCAGAATAGAGCTTGCCGTTTATGTTCATGCAGACGTTCAGCACCTGCCAGAAGCTCTGCCCGTGGTCATCCGTGATGCGGGCGGCGGCAACGATGGTATCATTGACCTTTGGCCGGATCTGGGCAAGGTATCTGATATACATCTGCAGGCTGCCGGATTCCCGCCAGAGCTTGGCGGCCTCCGGCACGGGGGAGGACCACTCCGGCTCTGTCTCCTGGTTGCGGAAAAGGTACAATTCCACCGCCTCCAGGTTCAGGGGGATGGCGGTGTTGTTAGAGATGTTCAGGCGCAGACCGTTGAACCAGATGTCCCCATTCAACCAGTTATACTCCCAGTAACTGCCCCACACATCCAACAGGAAACACTCCGGCAGGCAGTCATACAGCGTTTCCATGACGCCGGTGCGGGCGCTGCCGCCGTCCAGCAGGTTTACGGACAGCGCCACGGCCTGATCCATGGGCACCACAAATCCCTCGGCGGTAAACGTGCCGTTCTGACCCTGGGCCTCCGCCGTGAACTGCCGCCCGTCGGACAGCGCGGCGGTAAAGACGGCGGTGGTGGTGTCCGTCCACTCCTTGGGGGAGGCGGTGACACACAGCGTCACGGTCTGGGCGTCCGGGTCAAAATCCGTCACAGTTGCCTGTGAAGCGGCCAAAATATGATTCTTTTCATCTAATATATTACTCATTTGCTGGGAAAGGGAGCCGACCTGGCGGGCGACGCTGCTCTCGATCCGGCCGACCTGATCCTGCACATCATTCAGCCGCCGGTTGATGGCATGCATCTGCCCCTTCACCAGAGTGCCTGCCGCCAGCACCAGGATGACGGCCAGTCCGGCGGCAATGGCCTTCTGCTGCCGGGACCAGCCGGGCCGCTGATGGCGCTGGGCCTCCTCCGCGTACTTGGCGGCGATGGCCTCCACGGCGGCCAGCTCTTTTTCCGTCAGGCCGCCGTCCTCCGGCGGCTGGTTCGCGGGTCCGGGCTTCTCCGCCTGCTCCGGCTCCACCCCCAGCAGCCGCCCGATGGACATGCCGAAGATGCGGCTCATGGCGATGAGGTTTTCCAGCTCCGGGATGGCGGCGTCGGCCTCCCACTTGCTCACCGCCTGGCGGGAGACGCGCAGCCGCTCCCCCAGGGCCTCCTGGCTCAGGCCCGCGGCCCTGCGGCCCTCCTGGATGCGCCGGCCCAGTGTCGATTCGTTCATTGGGATCGCCCCCCTGCAAAAGAGATTGAAGAGTGGAGATCGGAGCGCGAAGATATTTCAATGCTCCGGGCTTCCGCCTTCTTTCTGACGTTATGGTATCGCAACGCGCAGGCTGCGGCAACCATGTGCGGGTTTCCTCTTGTCAACCGCCGGTTGCGGGCCTGATTTTTCAACGGTTTGGGGACAGGATACCACAAACGCGCCGAAATGAAAAGCGCCCTTGACAGGCGGGCGCCGCATCCATAAAATAAAAGCGTTGAGTTTTTAGGATAAGGAGAGGTTTTTCTGATGAAACGTTCATCCGGCATCCTGCTGCCGATCTTTTCCCTGCCGTCCCCCTACGGTATCGGCTCCCTGGGCAGGGAAGCCCGGGAGTTTGCGGACTTCCTCCACGACGCGGGCCAGTCCTGGTGGCAGATCCTGCCCGTGGGCCCCACCGGAGAGGGGAGTTCGCCCTACACCAGCGTGTCCACCTTCGCGGGCAATCCTCTTTTCATCGACCTGGAGACCCTTGCCGCGGAGGGCCTGCTGGACCGGGCCGACCTGGACGCCGCACAGGTCCCCAACACGGACAAAATCGACTACGCCGCCCTCCGTGCGGCCCGGGAGCCCTTGCTGCGCAAGGCGTTCTCCCGCCTGGACGGGGAGATGGCCCAGGCGGTGCGCGAGTTTACGAAACGTAATCCGTGGCTGAAAGAATACGCTTTGTATCGGGCGATTCAGACACATTTTGACAATAAAGCCTGGTTCGACTGGCCGGACGAGGGCCTGCGCCGCCACGAGCCCTCCAGCCTGGAGCAGCGGCGGGTGGAGCTGGCGGAGGACGTGGCCTTCCATGAAACCGTCCAGTACTGGTTCTTTGCCCAGTGGGAGGCGCTGAAGAAATACGCCAATGCCCTGGACATCCGGATCATCGGTGACCTGCCCATCTATGTGTCCCTGGACTCCGCCGATGTGTGGAGCGAGCGGCAGGAATTCCTGCTGGACGCGGAGGGGCGGCCCTCCAAGGTGGCGGGCGTGCCGCCGGACTACTTCTCCGAGGAAGGCCAGCTGTGGGGCAACCCGCTGTACGACTGGACGGCCATGCGGCAGAGCGGCTTCGGCTGGTGGATCCGCCGGGTGGAGGGCGCTTCCAAGCTGTTCGACGCCATCCGCATCGACCACTTCCGGGGACTGGAGAGTTACTGGGCCGTTCCGGCGGAGTCCGAGACCGCCAAGGTGGGCCAGTGGGAGAAGGGCCCCGGCATGGATCTGCTGCAGGTGCTGACCAGCTGGTTCCCTCAGATCACCTACATCGCGGAGGACTTGGGGCTGCTGACCGACGCCGTCCACGACCTGCGGAACGAGTCGGGCCTGCCGGGCATGAAGGTGCTGGAATTCGCGTTTTCCGGTCCGGACAACGCGTATCTGCCCCACAATTACCAGGCCCACTGCATCTGCTACACCGGGACCCACGACAACGATACCGCCGTGGGCTGGTACACCCATGCCGCCCAGGAGGAAAAGGCCTTTGCGGAGAGATACCTGGGCGTGACCGGCGCGGAGAGCGTCAGGCGCGCCCTGCTGCGGTGCGGTCAGGGCAGCGTGGCGGAGCTGTTTGTGGCGCAGCTGCAGGATTACCTGGGGCTGGGCAGCGAGGCACGGATCAATGTTCCCGGCGTGGCGGAGGGCAACTGGCGCTGGCGCTTGCTGCCGGGGAAGACCACGAAGGAGCTGGCGAAGGAGATCCGGGAGCTGACCCACACCTTCGGGCGGTGCTGAAAAAAGAGACCCGCAGGCGGAATGGGAGATGCATTCCGCCGCAGCACGGCGCGCCCCGCCCGCAGGGGCGAAACGCGCCAACGCGGCAAAACACCGCATCCCCGCTCCGGAAAAATTGACAAGATTTATGAAAAGTGGTATAATTGCGCCGCCTGTGGGAAGAACCTCTGACCGCCGGGCACAAAATCCATTCTGCCGTTCTGATGGCGAGGGCGCGTCCCCGAGCCAAAAGCTGGAGAAACCGGCGCAGGGTTTCCTGCGTCCTGCGGTGCTGTGCGCTCATCTCCTCTGCCGGACGGCGGGGGAGATGTTATTTTTTCCGAAGAAGGGGGAGACTTGTATGGAGACCCGTGTGGCCGTGCTGGCCATCATCGTCCGGGAGGGCACATCCGTTGCGGCCCTGAACGATCTGCTGCACCAGTACGGGCAGCATATCATCGGCCGGATGGGCGTACCCTATCATGCGCGGGGCGTCAACGTCATCAGTGTGGCGATGGACGCGCCGGCCGATGCGATCTCTGCCCTGTCGGGCAAGATCGGACGCCTGCCGGGCATCACGGCCAAGACCGTGTACGCGCCGGAGGACGCTCTCAAGTGATGAAAGGAAGGAACCCAACATGAACCTGTTCAAAAAGAGTCTTGCACTGCTGCTTGCGCTGTTGCTGACGCTGTCCCTGGCCGGATGCGGCCAGAAGGCGCAGGAGACCGCCGAAGAGCCCGGCACGCCGGAGGCGGAGGCGCCGGTGACGCCGGAGACCGATCCGGACCCGGAGTATACTTTCCGCGTTGCAGCCCTGAAGGGCCCCACCGCCATGGGTATGGTGCGGATGATGGCGCTGACGGAGACTGCTTCTGCCGGGTATAACCATTTGTACACCCTGGCCGCCGCCGCCGACGAGGTGACGCCCGCCCTCATCAAGGGCGATCTGGACATGGCCTGCGTGCCCGCCAACCTGGCGGCAACGCTGTACCAGAAGACCGAGGGCGAGATCGTGACCCTGGCGGTGAACACCCTGGGCGTCATCTATATCGTGGAGAACGGCAACGCCGTGGCGTCCATGGCGGATCTGGCGGGCCAGACCATCGTGGCCGCCGGCAAGGGCAGCACCCCGGAGTACGCCCTGCGGTACCTCCTCAGTGAGAACGGCGTGGATCCGGACACCGATGTGATCATCGACTGGAAGAGCGAGCACAGCGAGTGCGTCTCCGCCCTGGCTACCGGCGCGGCCACCATCGCCCTGCTGCCCCAGCCCTTCGTCACCGTGGCCCAGGGCAAGATCGAGAGCCTGCGGGTGGCCCTGGACCTGACGGAGGAGTGGGATGCCCTGGACAACGGCTCCGGCCTGATCACCGGCGTGGTGGTGGCCCGAAAGGCGTTTGTGGAAGAACATCCTGCCGCCCTGGAGGCGTTTTTGGAGGAATACGCCGACTCTGTGGCGTGGGTGAACGAAAACCCGGCCGACGCGGCCCAGCTGGTCGTGGACTATGGTATCCTGGAGAGCGCCGCCGTGGCGGAAAAGGCCCTGCCCTACTGCAACATCGTCTGTATCACCGGGGAGGAGATGAAGGAGAAGCTCTCCGGCTATCTTCAGGTACTCTTTGACGCGGAGCCCGCCTCCGTGGGCGGCGCGCTGCCGGAGGACGGCTTCTACTACGGCGCGTAAACAATTAGAAATCAGGAGTCGGGAATGAGGAATTCCCCCTCAGCCGCCTGCGGGCGGCGGCTTCCCCATGGGGAGCGGGGGTCAGAGAACGGCCGCGCCGCCGGTCTCAAATTCCCGGTTCCGTATTTGAGAGAGGGGGGACGGCCGATGGACAGCAAACAGACCCGCATCCGCCCCTGGGCGGCGGCGGTGTGGCTGCTGGTGTGGCAGGGGGCCAGCATGGCGCTGGCGGCGGCCTAT